>JADLHR010000433.1 GCA_020848665.1 Anaerolineae bacterium | reverse complement strand
CCGGAGACGCTTCCTTGCGCATGGCGCTGATCACCAGCGTGCTCGCGCAGGTGATCCCGCTGACGGTAAACAATACGAACGCGATCAGAAACAACCGCCACCCGCGCTGTCCCGCTTCGCGGCGGCGGCGCCAGAATACGTCGCGCCGGCTGCGCCGAAAGAGGCGCAGCGACACCACCAGCAGCAGCGCCGCCAGCGCGAACAGCCCCCCGGCTGCATAGAGCAGCGTATCTTGGGATACTTCCAGCATCGTAGCTAACCTATGTCTGGTGCGTCAAACCGGGTGCATTATAGCACGGGCGCGCTGGCGGCGAACATCAGCGGCGCTGTCTGTTCCCGCGAAAAGATAACCTCAAACAGTTGTTAAGCCGCTCGGTCAGGCTGCCTATTCAGCCCTTGTCAAACCGGCGAAGTTTCACTATAATGTGGGTCGTCGGGTCGTTAGCTCAGTTGGCTAGAGCGCGTCGTTGACATCGACGAGGTCAGAAGTTCGAGTCTTCTACGACCCATACACAGCCGGTCGCTCATATTTCGGAGCGACCGGCTTCTTTTTGTATCATGGGCGGAACGCTGGGCAGCCATCGCCCGCGTCTACCACCAGGTCAGCCCGTACCCAGCCGGTCACAACTGAATCCTCGACCTGAAGCCGCACACGGAACCACCGCTGGTTATCGTTGCCCAGGTCCTGCGAAAGCACGTCCATCCGCTGACCCTGCATGGCGACTGAAATCTGCCGCGCGACCGCGCTCGGCTGTGTTCGCACGTTGACGTTGTCACGCGGGAACACGATGCACAGAATCTCTGGCGTGGGGGTGATGCTCGGCGTGAAGGTCGCGGTCGGCGTGTCGGTCGGCGTCGGCGTATCAGAGGGCGTCGGTGTGCGGCTGGGTGTCCAGGTGGGCGTCGGCGTCTCTGTCGGCGTGGAAGTATCGGTTGGCGTCGGCGTGTCGCTCGGCGTGTAGGTCGCGGTCGGCGTCTCGGTCGGCGTCGGCGTCAGCGTCTCGGTCGGCGTGTGCGAAGGCGTTGGCGTGATGGTCGCCGTCGAGGTCGGCGTATGGGTCGGCGGATTGACGATTGGCCCCCACGCGGGCTGGGTTGCCAGGGCGACCGCTGCCAGCACGACGAGGATCACGATCCCACTGACCGACCAGACGATATAGCGCCGGCGCCGCATCTGCCGCACGGCTTCCTCAAGCCGCAGAATCTCGGTGCGGCGCCCCAGGATGCGGAATGGCTCGTCTTTCGCCAGCTCCAGCCAGCGCTGCGCGGCCTGCGGGTCTTCCTGGTCGAGCGCCGCTTCGACGCGCTCCAGATGCCGGGCGAGCAGATCGGCGACGATCATACGGTAGCGCGGGTCCTGCGCGTAGTTTCGCAGCCCGGCCAGCATGGTGCGGGCCTGGCTCAGCTCGTTCTCGTAATTCTGCGCGATCAGCGCCGAGGCGCGCTCGATGATGTGCCGCGCCTCGCCCATGTCGGCCTCGCTCTGGCGCGCGCGCTGGAGCAGACCGGTGATGTCCTCGTCGGTCGGGGCGAACTCCGCCGCCGTTTCAAGCGCACGAACCGCCTCGATCGTCAGGCGGTGCTTTTCTTCCAACACCGTCGCGGACTCAACACGGGTCAGCGCGCCCTGCGCCTGCGAGTAAAGCTGCGCGATCAGGTTGTTACCGCGCTCCTCGACCTCGCGCACGAGCCGCTTGAGCCGCTCGCTGCCGGGCAAAAGCTGGCGCAGACCGGCCAGGGTGTTGTGCAGGGCCTGGAGGTCGCGGGCGCGGTCCTGAAGCGAGCCGGACGCCATATTGAGCTGCACCGTCGCCTGATCGTACTGCTGGCGGACGCTGCGGACCAGGTCGATGCGCTCCTGGGCGAGCGGGTCGTTCGACACCACGCGCAGCGCGCCCTCATACTTTTGGAGCGCGCCGTCCCAGTCGTCGGCGGCAAGCAGACGGTCGCCCTCGGCCAACAGCTCGCGCGCCAGCGAGAGGTCCTGAATATCCAGCAGCGCCTGCTCGACATCCTTCCAACTTGGGATGCCAGCCCGCGCCGCCAGATCGCGCGCCTCGCGGTACAGCCGCTCTGCCTCGTCGTAATTTCCGGCGCGGACCAGCGAATTCGCCCGGTTGTAGGCGACGCGCGCGTCGAAGGGGATGCGGTGATCCGGCACCACGCCGCGCAGCAGGTTGTCCTCGGCCTTCTGGCGGTATTCCTGCGCCTGCGCGTTGTCTGGCTCGTCGGCCAGGATGCGGTTGGCGAGATCGACTGTGCGCTGGTAATCACCGGAATAGTACGCCTGCGCTGTTTCCGAGAGCATGCCGCCATCGGGCGGCGGCTGCGCGGGCGCTGACTCCGGCGCGCGGCGGCGATCGGCAGGCGGCGCGGGACGCTGGCGCGGCGGCTCCTCGGCGCGCGGCGCGGGAACCAGCCCGTACCGTTCCAGCAGACCGCGCACCTTCAGATCGAGATGCGGGCTGCGTGCTGCCGCGTCGCGCAGCAGGGCCTGCGTTTCCGGGTTGTGCGGATCGTGTCCCAGCGCCTCGGCCAGGATATCGATCGCCTCGTCCACGTCGTCGTCGTCCCCGGCGATCTCGATCCGGATGCGCGCGCGGCGCAGCAGGCCGCGCACCGTTGCCGTTTCGGGAGTAGCCGGGGCGCTGCGCCGCGCCAGCTCGCCGAATAACTCGCGCGCGGCGGCCTCATGCACGGTATTCTTACTCTGCGCGAGCAGGCTGCGCGCTTCGTTTTCCAACTGCGCGATCTGGCTCGCGGTTGCGCTTTCGGGCAGCGCCTCGAGTGCGGCGCGCAGATCGTCAAGCTGGCGTTTGAGGTCGGCCATTCGCCGTCTCCTTAGGGGAACCGTCCGCTGCTCATGGAATCACACGGTGGTTCAGCGCAGTGTTGATCTGGCTCAGCAAGCGGCGCAGCTCCGCCTCAAGCTCCTCGTTGATCTCGTCCAGAATCATCGCTTCGAGCAAATTCTCGCGGGCGATGCGCATCGCGTCCTGGCCGCTGCGAATCTGCTCCAGCCCGGCGCGGACCTGCTCGCGGGCCTGTTGCAGCGCGGGGCTGGTGTGCATCCCGGAAAAGTGCCAGCCGTGCCGCGCCGCGATACGCTCCAGCCCGGCAATAAACGCGCGTGCGTTCGCCAGGCTGTGCCGCGCCCCTTCCTGAAGCAGGTCTTGCAAGCCGGGGCTGAGCGACGGCTCCACGCCGAAATCAAGATGGTTGACATCCTGGTAGCGTTCCTCAACCTCGGTCTGCGAGGCGGGCTGGGGCACGAGCGTGCCTTTCTGCGGTGACAGGCCGGTGAAGATCGGGTACAGAATCCCCACGCAGAGGTTGTGGATATCCTGCGTGACTGACTGATCGAGCGTGTGCGTGCCGGTTTCGAGCAGCCGCGAACTGTTGAAGTCAATAATCCGCAGCGTTGCTCCGTCCCAGTAGACATGCTCCAGCTTGTGGTCGAGATAGACAACGCGCTG
>JADLHR010000432.1 GCA_020848665.1 Anaerolineae bacterium | reverse complement strand
TGCATCACGCCGGGCCGCTCCTCGTCGAGTCGCATCTCGTCCTGCGACGCCTGCTGGTGCTCGTTGGCGGGCTGACGGCAGTGCTGGGGACTCTCTTCTCGCTCGTGCTGTTCTAGGCAACGCACCCAGGGAGGCCGACCATGACAACACACTCGCCTACGTCGCGCAGCCAACCGGAGCGCCCGCCTTCGCTGCTGCCCGCCATCATCGTCAACCCCGCGCCAGGGTCGTCCGAAAACACATCCGGCGCGCGCGCCAGGGGGTCAGCGCGGAATACGCCGCAAGCCGAGCAGCTCGCTGCCTTTCTGGAGGCGCTGGCCGGCGTGGTGCGCGGCGATATCCAGGCCGGCAGCCGGACAGCCGCCGACAGCTACAACGCGCCTCCCCCACCCCACGCAGCGGGGATCGGTCCGGCGCAGCCGGTGCCCGGCGGGCAGGCCACTTCCCAGGACGGATCAGCGGACGCCTTCGCGCCCGCGCTGCTGTATCACCTGATGTGCGCGCTGCGCAATCTTAACCACTTCGTGTTCATCACGCCGGGGCCGCGCGGCCTGTTGTTCATCGTCCATCTGCCGCGCAAAACGCTCGTGTTGATTCTGTTCGCGCTCTTTCTGATGTTCGCTTCGGTGTATCGCTTGCCGGAGGTCTGGGAGATCATGTTCGGCATCATCGGTATTTTCTAGCGCGGGAGTGAGCAGAGCAGACAGAGCAGTTGCGGCCAGATGAAGGCGGGCCTACAATGCGCCATGAGCAGCACTTTAGACACGCCCGGCAACATGCAGCCTGCGGCGCGCCTGGAGCCGGTCCCGCTTCAGCACCGGGATCGCGCGCGATCACTCACGAAACACAGGCCAGGGGTCAGATGGAAGAACAGACGGCAACAGCCCAACTATTCATTAACTACGGCAATGGGGACGACGATTTTGCGCTGCGGCTCTACGACGACCTGGCGTCTTACGGCCAGTCGGCGTGGATCGATCGGCGCGACGTAAAGCGCGGACAGGATTGGTCCGGGGCGGTAAACCGGGCGCTGCACAGCGCCACGCATATGCTGCTGGTCTGGTCCGACCAGGCCGAGACGCGCGAGGTCGAGGCGGAGTGGTCCGCCTTTCTGGACATGCAGAAGCCGATCATCATCCTCCGGCGAGACAACCACCCGCTGCACTACAACCTCCAGCGGCTGCCAGCGGTCGATTTTGCCAGTGATTACGAAGGCGGCGTGCGCAAGCTGATCGCCACGCTGACCTCGCCCAAGCAAGACCCGAAGGCGGCGCGGCTCGCGCTGGAGCAGGGCAACGCCGCGTATCGCAGCCATGACTTCACAAATGCGATCAAAGCCTACAACCGCGCGATTGCGCTCGATCCGTCCAACGCCGAGGGGCACTTCAGCCGGGCGATGGCCTTCCTGCGGCTGGGCCATACCGAGCGCGCGCTCGAAGGCTTCGGTGAGGCAATCCGGCTCAATCCGCGCATGGCGAAAGCGCACTATTACCAGGGGCAGATTCTGCGCTCGCAGGGCGAGCACGCGCGCGCCCTCAACAGCTTCAGCGAGACGCTGAAATGCGATCCAAAGCACGCCCCGTCCTACTACTACCGGGGCCTGACCTTCGACCTGCTCGGCGACAGCGAGCGCGCCCTAGCCGACTACAGCGAAGCCATCCGGCGCGACCCCGAAAACACGCCCGCCTATGGGATGCGCGGCTCGATCTATTTCGCGCAGAAGCAGTACCAGGCCGCGCTGGACGATCTCGACCGCGCGGTGCTGCTTGATCCAAAAGACCCGACCATCTACCTGATGCGCGGTAAGACATACGAGGCGCTGGGCAGCCAGCAGCAGGCCCTCAAGGACTACATCCAGGCGATCAAGCACGACGACAATCTGGCCGAAGCCTATCGCGGGCGCGGTATGATCTATGGCAGCCTGGGCAACTACGATACCGCGATTCAGGACCTCAACCATGCGATCCGGCTGAACTCCGCCGATGGCCTGGCCTATCTTGCGCGCGGCGACGCCTACTTCGCGCTCGGCCACATCGAGGAGTCGATCGCCAATTACAACGAGGCGATTCGCCTGATGCCGGAAAGCGCAATCGCGCTCCACAATCGCGGCGTTGCGTACCTGGCGCAGACGCGTCTGCAAGAGGCCATCGACGACTACAACCGTGCCATCCAGCTTGATTCGCATTTCGGCTCAGCGTTCTTCAACCGGGGCAACTGTCACCTGGAGTTGGGCCAGCTCAACGCGGCGCTGGCCGACTTTGACCAGGCGATCGCACTGGACGAGAACGACGCAGGCGCGTTCCACAACCGGGGCATCACCTACAACAAGCTCGGCATGTACAACGAGGCGATCCAGGACTTTACGCACGTGCTGAGCATCGATCCAAAGTACGCCGAAGCGTATTACAACCGGCACCTGACCTACATCCAGCGCGGCCAGCCGGGCGACGAGCGCCTCGCCAAAGCCGATATGGAGCAGTATCGTCGCCTGACGCGCAACATGTCTGGCGACT
>JADLHR010000431.1 GCA_020848665.1 Anaerolineae bacterium | reverse complement strand
TACAACTGGCGCTGGGTCGCCGTGAGCACCTACGAGCAAAACCTGGTCGCCTACGAGGGCACGCGCCCGGCGATGGCGGCGCTGGTCTCGACCGGCGATATGGACGAGGAAAAGTGGCGGACCGATCCCGGCGCGTGGAAAGTCGAGCTGTTCTGGGAAGTCGGGCCAATGGAAGGGGCCGCCGGGAGCGATAACTTCTACGCGCTCGACCAGGTGCCGTACCATATGTATTTCAACTGGCGTGAGGCGCTGCACGGCGTCTACTGGCACGACAACTTCGGCTACTACTGGTCGCACGGCTGCGTCAACCTCACGGTCAGCGACGCGAAGTGGCTGTGGGACAACTGGATTGCGATGAACACCCGCGTCTACGTCTACGACGAGAAACCGGGCTAGCGCGCCGGTAGAGGAGCGACCATGCCCGATCGAGCGGCTTCTCGACAAACCCACGACGATAGCGATGTGCTCTACGCCAGCGACCTCGACAACTTTCTGTATTGCGAGCGTGCGTGGTGGTACCGGCTGCAAGGTGAGGCGAGCAGCCACGCCGCCGAGCTTGAGCAGGGCGCTGAGCAACACGAAAGGCTGGTCGCCGAGGTTCGCGCTGCCGGCCGATCCGCCGCGCTGGCGAAACAGGCGATCTGGGTCTCGCTGGCGCTGCTCGCGGCCGGGCTGGCGATCCGGCTGCTGCTGGGCGGCTGATGTTCCCGGACCTGCTCCTCGGCGTTGCGCTCGTGGCGCTGCTCGGCGGCGTGGCGCTGCTGATCCGCGTCCGGCGGCTCCGCGCCCGGCTGGGGATGCCGCCGGGCGAGGTGATCTATCAGGACACCGCCGAGCGCCTGCAAAAAACGCTGTACTCGCGCCGGCTGAAGCTCGCCGGGCGGCCTGATTACGTGCAGCGTGAGGGGGAATGGTTCATCCCGGTGGAAGTGAAGACCGGACGGACTCCCGGCTACCCATACCCTGGGCAGGTGATGCAGTGTATCGCTTATTGCGCGCTGGTTGAAGAAACGTTTGGCGTCCGACCGCCGCACGGTGTCATCCTGTTCGAACAGTCTGGCACGCGGTTCGTGATCGACTACACGCCCGCGCGGGAGCGCGAGCTGCGCCAAACGCTGCGCGCGATGCGCTGGCGTTTGCGGATGACTGAGGTTCACCGCAGCCACGACAATCCGCAGATTTGCGCGGCGTGCGGCTACCGGGACCGCTGCGATGAGCGGCTGGTGTAGCCTGGACAGCCGATTTGTACACCCCGGACAGACAGGCGGGACGACATAATAACGATACCGGGTATAATAATCCCAATCAAGCGAACGAACGCCTGTCGAGTGTGCCAACGTTGGAAGCGCCTGTGGAACTTGTCGATCGGATCGGACGGCCTTTCAGGGACCTGCGTATCTCCGTGACGGACCGGTGTAATTTTCGCTGCACGTACTGCATGCCTGCTGATGTCTTCGGCGAGCGGTATCGCTTCCTGCCAAAAGAACAGCTTTTGACTTTTGAGGAGATCACCCGCCTCAGCCGGATTCTTGTGTCTCTCGGCGCGCTGAAAATCCGCCTGACGGGTGGCGAGCCTCTTGTGCGCCCCGGTATCGAGCGCCTGGCAGCTCAGATCGCGCGGCTTCCGGGTGTCGAAGACCTTGCGATGACCACCAATGGTTATCTGCTGGCAAGCAAAGCGCAGGCGCTCAAAGACGCGGGCTTGCGCCGCCTGACCGTCAGCCTTGACAGCCTGGATGACGAAGTCTTCAAAAGACTAAACGGCCAGCGAGTAGGGGTGCAGCGGATTCTGGACGGCATCACGGCTGCCGAAGCAGCCGGGTTTGCGCCGATCAAGATTAACACCGTCGTACAGCGCGGCGTAAATGACCATACCGTCGTTGAACTGGCGCGTTTTTGCCGCGAGCGCGGTCATATTGTTCGTTTCATTGAATATATGGATGTTGGCACCTTAAACGGGTGGAAGCTGGAGCAGGTGGTGCCTGCCGAGGAGCTTGTCAGCCTGATCGACGCCGAGCTGCCGCTGGAACCGGTCGGGGGCAACTATCCCGGCGAAGTCGCAATGCGCTACCGATACCGCGATGGTGGTGGCGAAATCGGGGTGATCGCCTCGGTCACGAAGCCGTTCTGCGGCGGCTGCACCCGGCTGCGCCTGTCTCCCGATGGAAGCCTCTATACCTGCTTATTTGCTGCCATCGGAACGGATCTGCGCCAGCCGCTGCGCTCTGGCGCCTCCGACGACGAGATCCGGCAGGTCATCGCGGGCCTTTGGCAGCGGCGAGATGATCGCTATTCGGAGATCCGCACGTCGCAGACGGCGGCGCACACGCGGAAAGTTGAAATGTATCAAATCGGCGGGTAGCACCCGGAAAGGCGCAGAAATCAGCGTATGAAAGTTCGTGCGGTGTTCTATGGCGGGCTTAGGCAGGACACAGGCGTCCGGGAAGAGCTGGTTGAGGTTGCTCAGGATCAACTGAGCGTCGAGGAACTTGTCGCGGTTCTCACGATGCGCTTCCCTGCGCTTGGCTCGCGCCTGCGCGCGGTCGCCTTCGTCGTGAACGATACTATCGTCGGCCCCGGCTACATTCTGGCGGATGGCGACGAGGCCGGGCTGCTGCCGCCCGTCAGTGGAGGGTAGGCCGGTGAGCCAGTGGATTTGTGAGGCCCCACTTGATCTGTTTCGCCTGCTGAGCGAGACCGAGGACGCCGCGAGCGGCGCGGTCGTCGTGTTTTGCGGCACGGTCCGCAACGAGAACGAAGGCCGCCCCGTCGAGTCGATGGCCTATGAGGCGCATGTCTCTCTCGCTGAGAAGGTTCTGCGCGCGATCGAACAGGAAGCGGTGGCAAAGTTCCACGCGCGCCGCTGCCGAATACAGCATCGGATCGGGCACCTACAGCTTGGCGAATTGAGCGTGGCGATTGTCGTCTGGGCGGGCCATCGCGCCGAGGCGTACGAGGCGTCGCGCTATGCCATCGACGAAGTCAAACGCCGCGCTCCGATCTGGAAAGAGGAGCACTATCTCGATGGACAAAGCCGTTTTTTGGACGGCATCCCTTTGACCGGTTCCGAAGAGGCTGCTCTATGAAAGACGTGACCGAGAAAACACCTACGCTGCGTGAGGCAGTCGCCGAAGCCTGGATTACCATGCCCGATGACATTCAGCAGATGCTGCGCGACCGGCAGCTTGAAAAAGGCGACGCGCTTGAGATCGCGCGGGTGGCGGGCGTTCTGGCCGCGAAGAAGACTTCGGAGCTAATCCCGTTCTGCCACCCCTTACCGATCACCCAGGTTGAAATCCAGTACGCGTTTGAGCCGGGCGCGGTGCGCGTGCAGGCGCGGGTCAAAACTATCGCGCCGACGGGCGTTGAAATGGAGGCGCTGACGGCGGCCAGCCTGGCTGCGCTGACGTTATATGACATGCTGAAACCGCACACCCGCGAGCTTGAGATCACTTCGCTGAGGCTTGTCTCGAAATCGGGTGGCAAGTCCGGCGACTACCAGTACCAGCCCAGGGCTGCCGGCCACCTGACTTGAGATGCTGCCGATAACCGCGAGTGACGAGGACCTGCCCGGCGCCCGGAGTTACATGGATGCTGTGTGCGCGCGTCTGGATGCGATTGCCGCGACTCAGCGAGAGGCGATGGCTCAGGCGGCGACAGCGGTGGTGACTGCGATTGAGGCGGACGGCCAGGTGTACCTGTTCGGTACGGGCCATTCGCACCTGCTCGCCGAGGAGGGGCACTATCGCGCAGGCGGACTGGCGGCCGTTTGTCCGATTCTGTGCCCAGGCCTGATGCTCCACGAAGGCGCGGTCAGCAGCACGCAACTGGAGCGAACCGGCGGCCTTGGCTCGATGATTCTGGCGCGTTATTGCCCCTCCGCGACTGACGTATTGTGGGTGTTCTCAAACAGCGGGGTTAACGCAGTACCGGTTGAAATCGCGCTGGCAGCCAAAGAAATCGGCATGACCGTCATCGCGGTTGTGGCGCGGACTTACGCGGCGCAGGCGCCCGCCGCCAGCATGGGCAAAAAGCTGGCCGACATCGCCGACATCGTGTTCGACAATCAGGGTGTGGCTGGCGACGCACTGGTCGAGATCGGCGGCAGCGGGCTGCGCATGGGGCCGTTATCTACCATCGCGGGCGCGTTCATCCTGAATGCCGTGCTGACCGAGGCGGCCTGGCAGCTTCGGGCCAGGGGGTTTGAGCCGCCGATCTATATCAGCGGCAATATGCCTGGCGCGCCTGAGCATAACGCTGCCCTGGTTGAAAGGTACCAGGCTCGCAACCCGCACCTGTAGCCGGGCAAGTGGCCTGCGACCTGCGGGGCGTTTGGCAAATCCTGTCGGCTGATCCACAATGGGCTATTCGTCTCTTTCCCCAAGCGAGCAGAACTGATGACAGGCGACCCGAAGACACCTGAAAAGACCGCGAACGACGAAAGCTCGAAGAAGCCTGAGATTCCCGAAACACCGCCGATCGTAACTCAGCACCAGATCGCCTTGAACGGCGAAACCCTGTCGTATACCGCGACGACAGGGGTGATCCCGCTCAGGGACGAGGCCAAAGATGCGGTCACGGCGCGCATCTTCTTCACGGCCTACACCCTTGATGGTGTTGAGCAGACCGCTGCTCGCCCGCTGGTGTTTGTCTTCAACGGCGGGCCGGGGTCATCGTCCGTCTGGCTGCACCTGGGCGCCATCGGACCGAAACGGGTCGTTATGCAGCCCGAAGGCTGGATGCCCAGCCCGCCCTTCCGGCTTGAAGAAAACGCTTATTCCTGGCTCGATCTGGCCGATCTGGTGTTTATCGACCCGGTCGGCACCGGCTACAGCCGGGCCGCTGATCCTGAGAAGAAAAAAGAGTTCTGGAGCCTGGAAAACGATCTCAAATCGGTGGGCGAATTCATCCGGCTGTACCTGACACGCTACAAACGCTGGAATTCTCCCCTGTTTCTGGCCGGCGAGAGTTATGGAACGACGCGCGCCGCCGGGCTGGCCGGTCACCTGTTCGAGCAGGGGATCGCGTTCAACGGGCTGGTGCTGATCTCGGCCGTTTTTAACTTCCAAACGATTGAGTTCGAGCAGGGCAACGATCTGCCCTATCTGCTATTCCTGCCGACATACGCTGCGACCGCATGGTATCACGGCAAGCTGTCTCCTGCGCTCCAGCAGCGAAGCCTGCGCGACGTGTTCGAGGAAGTCAGGGCCTGGGCCGAGACCGAGTATATCGTGGCGCTGGCTAAGGGTGACCGATTGCCGGACAGCGAGCGGGAGGCGGTGATCGCGCAGTTGGCCGCTTACACCGGCCTCTCGCCCCGTTTCATTGAGGACAGCAACCTGCGGGTACGCGATCAGCATTTCTTCAAGGAGCTGCTGCGCGACCAAAAGCGCACCGCCGGGCGATTGGACTCGCGCTTTAAAGGCATCGACAAGCTGGTGGTCGGCGAGCATATCGACTGCGATCCGGCGATGTCGGCGATCATGCCGCCATACACTGCCATGCTTAACCAGTATGTGCGCGCGGAGCTGGGCTACGAAACCGATATCCGGTACGAGATTATCAGCCCGGATGTTGGCAGGAACTGGGAATGGGATCGGGGGAAGTATCCGGATACGAGCGAGCCGCTGCGGAGCGCTGTCTCCCAAAATCCGTTTATGAAGGTGCTGATCGCGATGGGGCACTACGATCTCGCCACGCCGCCATTTGCCACGCAGTACACCCTCAGTCACATGGACCTGGACCCGGCCGTGCGCGGCAATTTCCAGACAACCACTTACGAGGCCGGACACATGATGTATCTGGACATCGTGTCGCTGGCTCAGCTTAAGCAAGATGTCGCGCAGTTTGTCCGGGGCGCGCTGGGCGGTCAGGCCCTGGGCGGGTAGGGGCTGTTCTGCTCCCGGCAGCTGTCGAAGGTCTAATCAAGCGCGGCGTCTTCTGAGGCCGCGCTATTCGTCACCGTCCCAGTAGTCCTCCATTTCCTCGGCTGCGATGTAGTCGAAGTTCGTCCAGCCGCTGCCCGTGTCGTCGCCGGGCTGGCTCAGCCAGTCGCCCTCGTCTTCAGCTTCGTCTTCGTCGTGCTCCTCGTCGTCCTGGCGATGCAGGTCGTCGATAATGGCGATTTCGTCCCACTCCAGGTCGGGATCGCGCTTGCGACTCTCTAAGATTCCCCAGGGTCCGACGAAGGGGCCTTCGTCGCGGTCAACGACGTGACGGCTGCGGGGAACGGGCTTGCCGTAGTTTCGCGCCATACCGAAGAAAAAGGCCATCAGCGCCCCGGAGATCAGCGCCAACACCAGACAGTTCAACTCTTCGCTCACGTCAGCGCACGCCCAGGTACGACTGGCGCACCGCGTCCATCTGGGCCAGCTCCTGCGCCGGCCCTTCGAGAACAACCCTGCCGGTTTCGAGGATATAGGCGTAATCGGAAATGCTCAGCCCGGCGCGAGCATTCTGCTCGATCAGCAGAATGGTCTGCCCGCCGCGATTCAGTTCCTGCAATTTGCGGAAGACGCCCTCGGTCAGCACGGGAGCCAGCCCCAGCGACGGCTCGTCGATCATCAGGACGCGCGGTTTGCTCATCAGCGCCCGGCCCAGGGCCAGCATCTGCTGCTCTCCGCCGGAAAGCGTTCCGGCGCGCTGGGTCTGGCGTTCTGCCAGGCGCGGAAACAGGGCGTTGATGTCGCGCAGATCGCGCTCGACCTGTGGTGCGTCCTGGCGGGCGTAAGCGCCCAGCCGCAGGTTTTCGGCGACGGTCAGGTTAACAAACACCTTGCGCCCTTCGGGCACCATTGCAATACCGCGCCGGACCACTTCAAACGGGCGCAGGCCAATCAGGTTCTGGTCGTCGAGCGCAATCTCACCCTCGCTGGGCTTGACCAGCCCCATGATTGTGCGCAGCGTGGTGCTCTTTCCGGCGCCATTGGCCCCCAAGAGCGCGACGATCTGGCCGTCCGGCACCCGCAGCGAAACGCCGTGCAGGGCGTGGATGCCGCCATAATGCACATGCAGGTTGCGGACTTCAAGCATAGGTACCCACTCCCAGATAGGCCTCAATCACGCGCGGGTCGTTCTGGATCGTCTCCGGCGG
>JADLHR010000430.1 GCA_020848665.1 Anaerolineae bacterium | reverse complement strand
GATTTCCGCCTGGGCCAGAGCACGCTGGGGCTGGCGCTCGGCGCGGCGCGCTCGACCGGCATGGCGAATCTGCTGTCGCGCCCGGCCAGCGAGCTGACAGCGCGCAGCGTCGAGAACGAGCTGATCAATCACAGCAGCGGGCTGCGACTGCTGCTGTCGTCAGCACGCCCCAAAGAGACGCAGATGACCGTTAGTCCGGAATCGGCGGCAGCGGTTGTGCGCCAGCTTGGCTCGCTGGCGCGTTATGCGCTCCTCGACCTGGGTGCGGGCCTGTCGCGCGTCACAGTGCGGCTGCTGCAAGAGCTGGATCACCTGGTCATCACGGTCGAGCCGAACCGCGTCGCGCTGGCGCTGGCGCGCGCCCTGCTCGAAGAAATCGAGCAGCTTGCCTTCCCGCGCTCGCAGGTGCTAGTCGTGCTGATCAACCGCACGCAGTCCAGCCTGCAAATTCCCTGGCAGGAAGCCGAGCAGATGCTCAATCACGAGATGACCGCGATAATCTCGCCCATGCCAGAGCTGGTGTTCCAGGCTGACGAAGCAAACGTGCCGGTAATTCTCTACCAGCCGAGCGCGATCGTCGCCACCCAGTACGCCAAGCTGGCCGAGGCCCTGGTCCATGTCGGCTGAGGTGGATCGGCGCGGCGCTTTATGACCTCCTCCCCGTGATGTCGCTCGATCACGCTCTTGTCGCGGCCGGCGCCCTGCTCCGTCGCTCGCGCTGCACTATCGCGCTGACCGGCGCAGGAATCAGCACCCACTCCGGCATCCCTGATTTCCGAAGCCCCGGCGCAGGTCTGTGGGAATTGCATGATCCCGCTGAGGTCGCCAGCATCTACGGTTTTCGCCACAACCCGGAGCGTTTTTACCGCTGGATCCGCCCGCTGGCCCGCACGATTCTCGACGCGCAGCCAAACGCCGCGCACCTCGCGCTGGCGCAGATGGAACAGCGCGGGCGGCTGCGCAGCATCATCACGCAGAACATCGATCTGCTTCACACCCGCGCCGGCAGTCAGACCGTCCACGAAGTGCACGGGCATCTGCGCACAGTAACGTGTATTCACTGTTTCAGCGAGTACCCGGCCCAGTCTCTGATCCTCGCGTACCTGGAGACGGGCGCTATGCCGCTCTGCCCGGCCTGCGGACACGCGCTGAAGCCGAACGTGATTCTGTTCGGCGAGCAGCTTCCGGCCCAGGCGCTCAGCGCGGCCCGGCGCGACGCGCAAAAATGCGACGTGATGATCGTCGTCGGCTCGTCGCTCGAAGTCTACCCGGCGGCTGATCTCCCGGCTCTCGCTCAGCGGAACGGCGCAGCGCTGATCTTCGTCAATCTGGCCGCAACCGCGTTAGACTCGCTGGCAAACATCGTAATCCACGGAGATGTGGTCGATGTGCTGCCGCGTCTCGCACAGTCCCTGGAAGGCAATTCCGGATGACGGACGAACACCGCCCCGCTGCCTCTGAAGCCAGCTACCAGCAGCTTGCCGCGCGCTACGAGCGCCTGATGGAAATCAGCCGCCAGTTGAACTCGACGCTTGACCTGGGGACGCTGCTCAGCCGCATCATCAAGGCCGCCACCGAGCTGACCGGGACAGAAGTCGCTTCGATTCTGCTGGTGGACCCTACCACCGGCGAACTGCGCTTTGAAGCTGCTTCGAACCTGTCGGGCAGCGCGATGGCCGCCATCCCCGTCCCCATCGAGGGTAGCCTCGCCGGATGGGTCGTCACGCACGGCGCCCCAGAGCTGGTCCAGGACGCGCAGCGCGATGCGCGCTGGTTCGGTCATGTCGACAAGGCGCTGCGCTTCACCACACGCGATCTGCTCGCCGTCCCGATGAAGCTGCACGATACGGTGATCGGCGTGGTCGAGGCGATCAACAAGCGCGAGGGCCAACCCTGGACCCAGGAAGATGTCGATACGCTCGGCGCGCTGGCAAACCAGGCCGCGACCGCCGTTCAGAATGCGCGCTTGTTCCAGCAAAGCGACTTCATCGCCGAGATGGTGCACGAATTGCGCACGCCGCTGGCCGCGCTGCACGCCAGCGCCTCGCTGTTGCAGCGCCCCACCCTGCCGGAGCGTGTCCGCCACGAAATCGCCGCGACACTCCAGGCCGAGACCGAGCGCCTCACGCAGATGACCAGCGATTTCCTCGACCTGGCGCGGCTCGAATCGGGTCGCACGCGCCTGGACATACGGCACATTGATCTGCTGGCGCTGGTCCAGGCGTGCGTGGAACTGGTCTCGCCGCAGGCCGCCGACCTGGGCATTCGCATCGATGTCATCGGCAGCCCGCTGAGCGTTACCGCCGACGAAGTCAAGATCAGGCAGGTGGTGCTCAACCTGCTGACCAACGCCATCAAGTACAACCGCGAGCACGGCCACGTCGTCTGCCGGGTCGAGCGCAGCGAAAGCTGGCCCGGCACCCCGCCGCATCACGCCGTTGTGAGCGTGCAGGACACCGGCATCGGGCTAAGCGAAGAAGACCGTCTGAGCGTGTTCGACAAGTTCTTCCGCGCAGCCAGCGCCGCGCGCACCACGGCCGGCACGGGATTAGGCCTGCCAATCGCACAGCGGATTGTCGAGGCGCACGGCTGCGAGCTGTGGGTGGAGAGCGAGCTGGGCGTAGGGACGACCCTTTCATTCACGCTGCCGCTTGCCGGGCATGAGACGGGAACGGACAAGCCCGCCGGCAGCGCAGAGCTGGCCCCTCAATCGGTCTAGAGGGTGTTATGCACTTCGTGGTCTGGTTTCCAGGCCCCCCATCCTTCCGACCTACGGTCGGCTTTCCTTCCCCCAGGACGAGGGAAGGAAAAAAAACCGGATGGTCTCCCCTTCCCTCATTTTGGGGGCAAGGGGCCGGGGGATGGGGGGCTTTGCTCGGCGCGCAAGTTCATAACACGCTCTAGCGACCGGGTGCGCGCTGCTGGTGTTTACGGCTCGATCAGCACCTTGAGCGCGCCCGGCCGGGCGGCGTGCGCCAGCGCCCGCGCGGCCTCGCTCAGCGGATAGCGCGCCTCGATTAATGGGCGGGGATCAACCAGGCCCGCTTCCAGCAGGCGCAGCGCCGCGCCGAACGGCCCGCACCGGCTCCCGATCACGCGCAATTCCTCGACCGCGATTCGCGTCAGGTCGGCCTGCGGCAGCCCGGCGTAGGTGCTTTTCAGGACGATGGTTCCGCGCGGGCGGACAAGGTCCAGCGCGACGGCGAATCCCTCGGCGCTGCCGGTGCAGTCGATTACCACGTCCGCCGCGCCGTGCTCCAATTCCTCAGCAGTCGTGGTGGGAATCCCCCATTCCGCCAGCAGCGCCCGCTGGCGCTCGCGCCGCGCCACGACGACCAGATCGGCGCCGGTCAGACGCACGACCAGCGCCACGAGCAGCCCCAGTTTGCCCGCGCCAACGACGATCACGCGCTCATGCGGCGCGATTGGCGCCATTTCAAGCGCCTGGCACGCCGCCGCCAGCGGCTCGATAAACACCGCCGCATCGTCCGGTACGGCGTCCGGAACGGCCCACAGGTTGGCAACCGGCAGGCGGAACACGTCCGCGAACGCGCCGTCGTAGCGCATCAGGCCAAGCACTGCGCGCTCCCGGCAGTGCGTGAGCAGCCCGGACCGGCACATATCGCACTCGCCACAGCTAATGTTGATCTCGCCCGCCACACGCCGCCCAACCCATTCCGCCGGGCCATCGATCACTTCGCCGACGAATTCGTGACCGAGCGTGCCGCGAAAATCCTTGTAGCCGCGCATCAGCTCCAGGTCGGTGTTGCAGACGCCCGCCAGCCGCAGCCGGATCAGCGCCTCACCCGGCCCGGCCTGCGGCG
>JADLHR010000429.1 GCA_020848665.1 Anaerolineae bacterium | reverse complement strand
CGGCGTGGCAGAAGATGTCGCCGTGCCGGTGCGGGTGGCGCTCGGCGTGGGCGTAATCGATGGCGTGACGCTTGGCGTGACGCTCGGCACCTCGGTTGGCGCGAGGGTTGCGGCAGCCGTCGCGGTGCGGGTTGGCGTGGCGCTCGCCCGCCGCGCGATCGCAGTCCGGTCGAGCGTCAGCGTTGGCGCGACAGTCGGCGTCACCGGCCCATCGACCAGCGACGCGCATGCGCTCAGGCCCAATCCCAGGGCCGCCAGCCCGATCCACCTCAGCGCGCGCATTCTCGTTCTCATACTGTGATTGTACGGGGTTTAGGCGGAGCGTAGGGTGGCCGAGGGGCAAACGCGCGGCGAGAACAGCGAAACATAGCAGACAACGTGATCCGGGCAGGCAGTTCTTGTCTGCGTTGTCTACAATCTGGATAGGTAGGTGAGCCGCTGGCAAGTGAAGCCGGGTTCGGCTCAGAAGGAAGGGATATCATGTTATCCATGCTGGTTCGTAATTGGTGGGCGCTGGCCCTGCGAGGCGTGTTCGCCATCCTCTTTGGTGTGATGGCGCTTGTCTGGCCCGGCCTGACGCTGGCGACCCTGATCCTGCTGTTCGGAGCCTACGCGCTAGTCGATGGTATCTTCGCCGTTGTCAACGGCATCCGATCGTATGGCGAGCGCGAACGCTGGTGGGTGACGCTGCTGGAAGGTATCGCCGGGATTCTCATCGGTATCGTGACCTTCTTCTGGCCCGATCTCACGGCGCTCACGCTGCTGACGATCATTGGCGTGTGGGCGATCTTCACCGGGGTGACAGAGATTGTGGGGGCCATTCAGCTCCGCAAGGTGATCGAGGGCGAGTGGATGTATATCCTCGGCGGTATCGCGTCGGTCGTCTTCGGCGCGCTGGTGATCCTTTTTCCCGGCGCCGGGGCGCTCAGCCTGACGTGGCTGATCGGCATTTATGCGATTATCTTTGGGGCGCTGTTCATCATCCTGGCGTTCCGTCTGCGGGAGATGAAGAAGAAAATGCCGAACTCGTAGCGAGCCTGCTCGCAGCAGCGAGCGGCAAAGCACGCAACAGCGGTTGGTCAGGCGCCAACCGCTGTTTTTTAGTGGTGTATCGAAGAATACTGGCCTGCGCGCTGCCCTGCGCTAGCGCATCGCGCCGCGCCAGACCGCGTCAAGCGATTGCAGCGTAACCAGGTTGCGGACGGTGTAGCCATAGGCCGGGTTCGCCAGGTTGGTCGCGTTGTCCTCGACATCCGGCTCGCCCAGGTGAAAGCCGTCCTCCTCCAGCCCGCTGTTGGGCAGCGTTTCGAGCGCGCGCCACAGGTTGATCAGCGGCAGATCATAGTCCCACGCCACGCGCACGACGATCTTGTTGAAGAACAGCGTGCGGTCCCAGAAGCCCTTGTTGCCAGGGAACGTGCTCAGCACCGGCACGACGCCCGCATCCATCGACTTCTGCACCAGGCGGCGCAGGTTGTAGTCGAACTCGTAGGGCGTCATCACCAGCAGGTCGCTCGTGCCGAACATAATCACGGCCACGCTCGAATTATGAATGCGGAACTCGCATTCCAGCGGCGACTCGCCCTTCTGGCACACGGCGGGGTTCGCCCACTCCGGCGCGATGACGGCGTTAACGTTGTAGCCGTTATGCGTTGCCTCGCCGTCGTAGGCCAGCGACTCGCCGAACTGGTCGATCACGCCCTGCAGGCTGCCATAGCTGCCCAGGTTATAGCGACCCCAGGCGAACGGCTTGAGGAAATACCAGTGCTCTGACGAGCAGTCGCCGACCTTCGCCAGCGCACGTGGGTCACGGCCCATCGCCCGGCCATTGAGGAAGATGCTGCGCGCCGTGCCGGTCGAGCGGGCGACGATCGGGACCTGCATCAGGTCGATGCCCGCCACGCGCGCCGGGTTGTAGCCGCCCAGCGCGATCCCGTCGAAGGTAACGTAATTGGGCGACGGCGGCGCGATCCCGCCGATGACCGCCGTAACCGCCTCGGTGCTGACCGGCAAGCCGCCAACGCTGCCCTCGATCACCAGCAGCGCCGCGGACATCCAGCCGCGCGCGCCGGTCCCGATGTTCTGCCCCAACACCCAGGTCCCTTCGGCGTTGCGCGCTTCAAGCGCCAGCGCTGCGCCGGACGAAACCGTGCCGACCACGCGGAAGGTCGTGCCGGGGCCGCCGCGCATATTCAGCGTATTGTTGCTGTGCGCCGGAAGGCTGCCCGCCGGGGCAGCAGGCGCCGCCTGTTCCACCACCGGCGCGGCAGGCGGAGCAGCCTGCGCGCCCGCGACAACTTCCGTCGAGACGGGCAATTGCGCGCCCACAAAGCCCGGCGCGTAGCTGAGATACAGCGCCGACAGCCAGCCGCGATAGACGCCGTCGGCGGTACGGCCGAGGAACCACGTTACCTCGCCGTCGCGCGCTTCGAGCACCAGCGGCGTATTCGACGGAAGCTGCGCCACTACGGCGTGATCAGGGCCGGGGCCGGTCCGCATGTTGAGGACATAGCTGGTCCAGGCGTTCGGCTCCTGCGCGGCGGCGGGGCGCGTGACCCCACCAGGAAGCATCCCCGCCAACAGCGCGGCGGCCACAATCACGACCCAACCCACTCGTTTCATCGGAAAGCCTCTCCTTGCCCTGCTCAGCGGTAAGACACACTTTGACACCACTGTACACAACTTGCGCAGGGCTGTAAAGAGCAGCGAAGGGCGGCGGAGAAGAGCTAAAGGCTGCCGGGTCGCGTGAACACCGATCCTGTCGCGGAATAATTTGGGGAAGCTGCTGCGCTCGCCTGAGCGCAGCAGCCCCGCGGCCTGCGGACAGCAAAACGGGCAGGCCAGCGGAGGGCAGCCGCTTAACGTTCCTCCACTGGCCGGGCTTCGATCACTGCTTGTGGTAATACACATCCCAGCCCAGGTAAGTCGTCAGGGCTTCGTACACCGCATCGGCCAGCAGCGTCATGTTGACAGCGACATGATGCTCGTAGTTGCGCTTGCAGATATAGTGCAGCAGGTTTTGAAAACCGGGCACCCTGACCACGCCATAGCCGCCAAAGGTATCCACCGGATCATCCGTGAACTGCCCCTCGCCCAGAT
>JADLHR010000428.1 GCA_020848665.1 Anaerolineae bacterium | reverse complement strand
AGGCCGCGCCGCAAGCCACGCCAGCAGCTTTCCAGCATGCAGATCGTCTTCGCGGCGATTCTGTCGATTGGCCTGCTGCTCGTTATTAACCTCAGCGGGCGGATCGCGCGCGGTCAGCAGATGGACGCCGAGCGCGCGCGCCTGCAAGCCACGATCAGTGTGCTCGAAGCGCAGCAGATCGACCTGCGCAAAGAGCGCGACTACGCTGAGTCCGACGCGAAAGTCGAGCAGTGGGCGCACAGCGATGGCAAGATGGTGCGCGAAGGTGAAGTGCTGGTGATCCCGATTCCGGGCCGCGAGCCGGAAATTGCGCCGACCGCGACGCCGCCCGCCGCGCTCGTTCGCGCCGCCGCCGAAGAAGATAAAGAGCCGTCATGGCACCTGTGGTGGCAGCTTTTCTTCGAAGGCGACCCGCCGTTCTAGCGCCGCGACAAGTGTCCCCACTGATGCTCCCATCCCCTGACCTGAGACCGGCAGCGTTTCTGATTGGCAGCCCTGTCTGGCAGAAGGAAGTCGCCCGCCTGCTCAACGAGGCCGGGCTGTCCGTCTGGCGCGTGAACGCGCGAGCCGGGTATATCGACCGGTTGGTCGAAGCGCACGCCGCACTGATCCTGGTCGATGGCGACACGTCAGGCTGGCGCTGGTGGGTTGCAGCGCCGAAGGTCCGTCAGGAGACACGCCGCATCCCCGTGATCGTGATCGCGACCGGCGCGGCGCGGGCAGCAGAGGCGCTTGGCGCGGGCGCCGATCGCTTCCTGCCGGCGGACACGCTCGCGGCTGGCCTGCTAACCGCGATCGCGCAGGCGGCGCGTGTGCCGGACAAGGCGCAGATTGTCCTGCTGGAATGCCAGTGCACCGAGCCGATGCCGCCGCTCGGCCAGGAGGGGATCGCGCGCTTCAACGCCGGAGACTATTACGGCCAGCATGATACGTTCGAGGCGCTGTGGATGGCCGAGCCGGGGCCAGTGCGCGACCTTTACCGGGCGATCCTTCAGGTGGGCGTAGCCTACTACCACATCGCGCAGGGCAACCCTCGCGGCGCGCTCAAGATGCTGCGGCGCAGCGCGCAGTGGCTCGCGGTCTTGCCGGACGCCTGCCAGGGAGTGGATGTTCGCCAGCTTCGAGCCGACGCCGCCGCAGTCGAAGCCACGCTGCGCACCCTTTCCCCGTCCGGCGGCATGGGGATCAATCCAGCGCAACTGCCACCGCTGCGAACACTCGACAACCCAAGCTGACCCCTTCCCTACGGGCGGACGCTGGTCTCTCGGCGCCCGGGCGCCGCTGCGCCTGCCCACCTCGAAACCGCTTATAATCTGAATGTTCGCCGGAACACCCGTCCGCGAATCGCACATGTGGCAATCGCCAGCCTGGCATCAGCATCATCGTCGTCGAGCTTACCGAGGTCCGCAACCATGCAACGCGCATCCCGTAACAGCGCTCGCCGTCCTCTCCGGCGCCAGCCCGCCCGGCCCGCCGAGCGTCGTGCGCCGCTGGCGCGCTATCGAGCGTCACAGCGCGCCTGGACCGCCGCGCCGGGCGCGAAGCAGCCTGCGTCCGGGCCTGTCCCGGCACGCCCACGCACGCCGCGAAACGGGCCTGCGCGCGGAGCGGGACTGTTGGCCGTCGGGATGATCGGGCTGCTGGCCGTGACCGCGCTGTGCCTGATCGGGTTGGTAGCGGGCGCCGCCGTGATCTACGGCGGAGGAAAAATCCTGCCGGGCGTACAGATGGCGGGCGTCGAGGTTGGCGGCATGTCCGAGACAGAGGCGGCGCAGGCGCTCGCCTCAGTATGGAACGACAGCAGCCTGATCCTGCGCGACGGGGTACGCTCCTGGTCCGCTTCCCCGGCGGCGCTCGGCATCGCGATCGATGCGCAGGCATCCGCCGCAACAGCGCGCGCCTGGGGACGATCTGGCAGCGGCCCGGCTGACGCGCTGCGCGCCATCACCGGTACAGTGGCGCTTGCGCCCACGCTGACCGTCGATTGGCAGCGCCTCAGCAATTACCTGACCGAGGCGAAAAGCGCGATTGATCTGCCTGCGAAAAATGCGGGCGTGCGGCTGGTTAGCGGGCAGGCGGAGCCTAGCCCCGCCGAGAGCGGGCGCGCGCTTGACATCCCCGCCACACTCGACCAGTTGCGCGGCGATCCGGGCAGCGAACTGGCCGACGGCGCGCTCGACCTCGCGCTGGTCGAAACCGCCCCGGCAATTACCGACGCATCCGCGCTGGTAGCGCAGGCCAACGCACTGTTGGCAGCGCCATTTATCGTCCACGGCTACGATCCGATCCGTGACGAGTGGACAAGCTGGTCCGCGCCGCCGGAAGAATGGGCGGGCTGGATCGCGGCGGCCACCGACGCCGAGAGCGCGACCGGGCTGGCGCTCACGCTTGATCCGCAGGGGCCGTCAGAACTCCTGCGCTCGCGCGCAGTTTTCGGCGACGAGCGCTTCGTGAAAGTCGAAGAGGCCGTCGCGGCGATGCAGGCGGCGGTTCAGTCCGGGCACGCCGAGGCGATTACCCGCGTCTGGCACCAGCCAACGAGCTACACTGTCACACCGGGCCAAACCCTGGCGCGCATCGGCGAAGAGACGGGCATCCCCTACCCCTATATTCAGGCTGCGAATCCGGGCATTAACGCGGATGCGCTCTACACCGGGCAAACGCTCAATCTGCCCTCGCGGGATGTCCTCGTCCCGCTGGAGCCGGTGCCGGGTAAACGCATCATCATCAGCCGTGCCGAACAGCGCATGTGGGCCTCCGAGAACGGGCAGGTTGTCTTCGAGTGGCCGGTCTCGACCGGGATCGCGTCCAGCCCGACCGCGCCAGGCGTGTTCCAGGTGCAGTCACACGAGCTGAACGCGTATGGCGAGCAGTGGAACCTCTATATGCCGCATTTTGTGGGCTTCTATCACCCTGGTCCGAATGTCGAGGTCATGAATGGCTTTCACGGCTTCCCGACCTCGGCCACTGGCGGCTACTTGCTGTGGACCGGCGATCTCGGCCGCCCGGCGACTTACGGCTGTATTCTGCTCAGCCTGGAAAACGCCGCGACGCTGTATGACTGGGCCGAAGAAGGCGTGGTTGTGGAGGTGCGTCCGTAAGCGGCTCGCCGGTCGAACGCTAGAGCGTGTTATGCACTTGCGCGCCGGGTAAAGCCCCCCATCCCCCGGCCCCTTGCCCCCAAAATGAGGGAAGGGGAGTCCATCGGGCTTTTTTTCCTTCCCTCGTTCTGGGGGAAGGAAAGCCGACCGCAGGTCGGAAGGATGGGGGGGTGGCCTGGAAGCCAGACCACAAAGTGCATAACAGCTTCTAGTATTCGGGTGCCCGGAGGATGTCTGCGTCGGTCAGCGGCCAATAGCGCACACGCGCAATTCCCTGAATACTACCAGCTTTGACCGGGCCGAAGGAGTGGCTGTCGAGGCTGTGCATGCGGTTATCGCCCAGCACGAAGTACTCGTCCGGGCCGAGCTGCCAGGTGCCCTCGCACGAGCGATACGTGCAGAACTCCAAGACGTACGGCTCACTCAACGCCTCGTCGTTGACGTAAACCCGTCCGTCGCGGATCGTGATCTGTTCGCCGGGCAGCCCAACGACGCGCTTGATCAGCAGCTCATCAGAATTAGCCGGTGAGTCCAGCACGATCACATCCCCGCGCGCGGGGCCGCTGAGCACCATCGTAAAGCGATCGACAATCACGCGCTGGCTGGTATGGAAGTTCGGCTCCATGCTCGCGCCATCGACCATGTAGCGCGGCAGGAAGATATCCATCCCGACACGCAGCAGAACCACGATCAGCATCAGCTGAATCAGCTCTCTGAGTCCAGCGATCAGTTTACCCCGGCGCGGCTTGGAAGTTGGCGCCTCGCCGGCTGGGCCGTCAGAAGTGACCGGATACTGCCCTTCGATCATCGCGTTCCGCTCGCCTGCTTATCGTCTCTGCATATCATCTACGTACTATTCTAGCGCGTGGGCGCGCCAACCGGCAGTTTTTTGCAGAAGTTTTACGCTCTGCGCCGCAGACGCATGTTTGAGCGCTCGCCCATTCTGGGAGTTTCACCAGACTTCAGGCTGTCGCGGCGCGGGGCAACTTGGGTACAATCAGACTGGCTCGCGCCTGCCATGTCGCCGCCTGCGCGAGCCTGATTCAGCGGCCTGGCAGCGCGTGCATCCACGCGGGAGAAATACCTATGCATATCCTCGTTACGGGTGGCGCTGGTTATGTTGGATCGGCGACTGCGGCCTACTTCCTCGCCGCCGGGCACCGCGTGACCGTGTTCGACAGCCTCACCACCGGCCATCGCGCCGCGATCCCGGCAGGAGTCACGTT
>JADLHR010000427.1 GCA_020848665.1 Anaerolineae bacterium | reverse complement strand
TGACGGTCGTGTCGCCCGGCAGAATGTCGTGAATGACGGTGTTGAGCGTGTTCCAGCCGATCATGCGGTGGCTGATCTGCGCGCCTTTGGGCAGGCCGGTCGTGCCGCCGGTGAAGATCAGCGCGACGATGTCTTCCTCGGTGACCGACTCGGTGACGACCGGCGCGGGATCGCCCGCTTGCAGCGCGCCCTCAAACCGCTGGCTGCCCGCGACGCCCGGCCCCTCGATGTGCAGCGTGTGCGTCACACTCGGTGACTGCGGCAGCACGTTTTCGACCGCGTCGCGGAACTCGTCCGAGAAGATCAGCAGCTTCGGCGTCGTGTCCGCGATGACCTGCGCCAGCTCGCGCCAATGCATGCGCCAGTTGTAGCACGCCAGGATCGCGCCGAGCTTGCCGCAGGCGTAGAAGGCGTCCAGGAACTCAACGCCGTCATGCGCGATGATACCGATCCGGTCGCCCTGGCCCACGCCGACCTCGTCGCGCAGCCAGTTGGCGAAACGGTTGGCGCGCTCGTTCATCTGGCGATAGGTGTAGTGCGGGCGGTCCGCTTTGCCCGCGTCCACTACTGCCAGCCGGTCCGGGCTGTAGACCGCGCGCCGCCCCAGCGTGTCGCCGATGTACATCTCAGCTTCCCTCAGCCGTCCACTCGAACGCGGCGGCAGCCATCGTGTAGCCCGCGCCGCTCGCGCAGAACACGACCAATTCGCCCGGCTGCGGCCCGATCCCCTGCGTGATGGCGTCGTCCAGCGCAAGCGGTACACAGGCAGAGCCGGTGTAGCCCCATTTGTCCATCGTGGTGTGCGTCCGCTCACGGGGCAGGCCCAGGTCGTCCATGACGGTCTCAATCGTGCGCAGGTTAAGCTGCGTGAAATAAATCCTGTCGATGTCGCTCACCGCGCGCCCGATCTTGCGCATCAGGTCACGCACCAGCGGCGGCCAGCCCTCGTTATTGGTCTGCGGCGGAAACCGCTTGCGAATTTCCAGCACTTGCGGGCGCGACCCTTCGCCGCCCGTCGGCTCGACCGTCCCGCCGATGAACACGCCCATATAGTCGTGAAACGCGCCGTCGGATTTGATGTTCGCGCCGAGGAAGCCGGGCCGGTCCCCCGCGCCAAGCACGATCGCGCCCGCGCCGTCGCCGAACAGCGTCGCGGTCTTCTTGTGGCGCCAATCGACGTAGCGCGTCATGCCATACGCGCCGGCGACCAGCACATGCTCATAAGCCGGATCGGTGGCAATGTAGCGGCTGGCGATGTCCACGCCGACTACCCAGGCTGAGCACGCGCAGTTCACGTCGAAGGTGCCCGCGTTGGCTGCGCCGAGCTTGTACTGCACGACCGAGGCCGTACCCGGCGAAACGTAATCGGGCGTGTCGGTCGCCACGACAATCAGATCGAGCGCCTCTGGCGGCAGGTTGGCGCGCTCCAACGCCTGGCGCGCGGCGTGCACCGCCAGGTCGGACGTGACCTCGTCGTCGCCGATCAGCCGCCGCTCGCGGATGCCAACGTTGTCGATCAGCCACTGGTCAACCGGCTCGCCCAGGATCACCTCAAGCTCGGCGTTGGTACGGACCTGTTCGGGCAGGTAGCGCCCGGTGCTGACGATCTGCGCGTAACGAGCCATAGGACCGGCTAAGCTCCCGCTCGCGCCAGGTGATCGCGCAGCAGCGCGACCCAGGCGTCCGGCGTTTCGACGTTGGGCGAATGGCTGGCGCCCGGAATTTCGGCGTAGCGCGCGCCGGGCAGGCGATCGAGAATCTTCTGGCAGACGGCCTGGGTCGAGAGGTACTGGTCCTGCGCGCCGCGCACGACCAGCGCCGGAACGCTCGCCAGTTCATGCAGCCGGTCGGCGACCTTCCACGCTTGCAGCGCCACCGGGCCGCGCGCGCTCGCCTCGTCGCGCTGCTTGAGGCTGGCCGCTTCGAGCCGCTGCCACGCCTCGTCCACCGGGTGCAGCATCGCCACGCCGCGCAGCGCCAGTTTCAGGATGTCCTTGTTCTCGACCATCTGGCGAATGCGCTCCGCGTCGGCCAGCTCCGCCGGCATATCGCCCGCCACCCAGCCGGGATTAAGCAGCGTCAGGCTCTTGATCCAGCCCGGCTGATCGAGCGCGATTTGCAGCGCGACGTTCGCGCCGAGCGAGTGTCCGACCAGGTGCGCCGGTCCGATCCCCAGGTGTTTCAGCAGCCCGCGCACATCGTGCGCCAGCATCTCGACCGTCCACTCGGCGGATGGCCCCTCGGTGTCGCCGCGCCCGCGCAGGTCCGGCGCGATCAGGTGATAGTCGTCGCCCAGGCGCGTCAGAGTCGGCTCCCACCACACGCTGCTGGACGTGTTGCCGTGAATGAGCACGACCGGCTCGCCCCGGCCCTGCTCAAGATAGTGCATTGTCAAGTCGCCTACCTGGGCGGTTGGCATCCTCGTTCTCTCCTCACGAACCTTCGCGTGACCCGTAACGGTCGATCAGGGTTTTCTTGTCGATTTTCCCTGCGCCCGTCTTTGGCAGCGCGTCCACGAACACGACCGACTTCGGGACTTTGTAGCGCGCCAAGCGCTCGCGCAGGAAGGCGATCAGCCCGGCCTCGTCAAGCGGCTGGCCCGGCTCGCGCACCACGATCGCGCGCCCGACCTCGCCCCACAGCGCGTCTGGCACGCCGATCAGCGCCGCTTCCCGGACCGCCGGATGGCGGTACAGCGCGCTCTCGACTTCGGCAGGATAGACGTTCTCCCCGCCGGAGATGATCATGTCCTTGAGCCGCCCGACAATCGAATAGTAGCCTTCTTCGTCGTGGACGGCGAGATCGCCCGTGTGCAGCCAGCCATCACGGATCGCTGCCGCCGTCGCTTCCGGGTTGTTCCAGTAGCCGGGCGTGACATGCGGCCCGCGAATCAGCAGCTCACCCGGCTCGCCGGGGGCGCACTCGGCGCCATCGGGCCGGACGACACGCACATCGACATGCATCAGCGGCAGGCCGACCGCGCCCGGCTTGCGGCGCACATCCGCCTGCGGCAGCCAGAAGGTGTTCGGCCCGGCCTC
>JADLHR010000426.1 GCA_020848665.1 Anaerolineae bacterium | reverse complement strand
TCTAGCGCCCATAGGCGTCTCCTGTTAGTCTGTTGCAGTAATGCTGGAGAATACACTACACTGGCAGCCGGGTGACAGATGGCCGCCCCGCACACAAGCCGGGGTATAGAGTTGTACACGCAGGTGTCGCGGATACACGCATTCAGACTGCCTGATGGACTGCGCCACTATCCCTGGCGCGCCGTCGCGCTGGCAATGGCCGGACTCGCGCTGGCGATGCTGCTCGGCAGCGCGGCGATCAACGCCGCGTTTGCGTGGCGCGTGCGCCAGATCGATCCGGCCTATACTGCGCTGTCTGGCACGTGTTATTTCGCCGGTGATGCGCGCCACTACACGCGGATCGCGCTCAACGGCTACAGCGATTACGACCTCGCGCTGCTGCCGCCGCACTACGCGCAGTTGAACGACCGGGGCTGGTGGCCGCTCTTTCCGGCGCTGGCATCGGGCGTGATCGCGCTCGGCGGTGGGGCGTGCAGCGGGCAGATCGTCAACGGGCTGAGCTTCGTGTTGCTGGTGCCGGTTTTCCAGGCGCTGACCCGCGAGCGGCGCGCGCTGGCGCTGCTGGCGCTCGCGGTGCTGCCGTTCGGCGCGTGGCTGTACGTTGGCGGGGCGGATACGCTCCTGCTGCTGCTCAGCGGCCTGCTGGCGCTGGCGGCGCGCGCCGGGGCGACACGTCCGCGCGCGGCGTCGCTGGCCGCGCTCGCGCTCGGCGCGCTGGTTGGGCTGACCGAGCCGCACGGCCTGCTGCTGATCCCGGCCTTCGGCGCGTGGTCGCTGGGTCTGGCGGCGTCACGGGTCTGGATGCGTTCTGCCGACGAACCGCGCTCGCTGTGGCGCCTGGTGCTGGAAGACGCCAGCCCGGCCTGGGCGCCGTTCTTCGCGGCGTTGGGAATTGCGCTCGGCGCGGGCGCGTGGCTCTACCAGGCCAGCGGGCATTATCCGCTCTGGCCGCTGATGATCATGCGCACGCGCGCCCCGGCAGAGTTCGCGGCGTGGAGTCCTGGCGCGTTCGCGCGCACGTTTCAGGACGCGATCGCGCTCGCCTGGCGAGACCAGTTGTCGATGCCTGCGCTTCAGCGCGGCGTGGAGTTAGCCGCGCTGGTCTTCGGGCTGGCGCTGGCATTTGGGCGGCAGGCGCCACTGTGGCCGCAGAGCGAGCGAATCCGGCTGCCGTTGCACTGGCGGGTGGGCATTCTGACCCCTCTCATGATAATGTTCGCTATAGGGCAATCACACGCGCTGGAGCGTGCGCTGGCGTCCAGCGTCTTCGTCGCGCTGGCGTGGCACCGGCTGGTGTTCGGCGAGCCGGGGCAGATCGTCCGGTGGAAGCTCGCGTCGTTCCCCGGCCTGATCCGCTGGCTATGGCTGCTGGCCGGCCCTGCGCTGTGGCTGCTGAGCTTTCTGCTGCTCGGCTGGGAGCCGCTCGTCTGACATCGCCAGACCTCACCCCTGAGCGCGCCCTGAGGATGAACGGCCATGCACCATCGACTGCCGCGCCGCGTGCGCGAGTTGCTGATCCTTCTGGCGACAATCGCCGCGCTGACGGCGGCGCTGCCCAGCAGCGCGCAGGAACCGGCGCCGATTCCGACGCCGACACCTGTTGTCCCAATCCCGCCGCCAGTCGAGCCGCTGGAAGACGACGACGCCATTCAGAATATTCTGCTGCTCGGCGCGGACACCTCGGCCAGCGTCCTGGCGCGCACCGACGTGCTGATTGTGGTCTCGATCAACCGCCGCGCTGGGAGCGTGGCGCTGTGGCACGTCCCGCGCGACCTGTTTGTGTATATCCCCGGCGCGACGATGGATCGCATCAACGTGGTGTACCAGCAGGGCGCGGCGGAGGACGGCGGCGCGCCAGGGGCTTTCAGGCTGTTGCAGGAAACGTTTCTGTACAACTTCGGACTGCCGATTGATCACTACGCGCTGGTCAACTTCACGGATTTCGAGACGATCGTCGGCTGGCTGGGCGGGCTGACCGTCAGCGTGGACTGCGCGATTGAAGACTGGCGGCTGATTGACTCCGCGCTGGACCCGGCGCTTGAAGAGAGTTGGGAGAAGTTCATTTTGCCGATTGGCAGGCGCACGCTCTCGCCGGATATGGCGCTGTGGTACGTGCGCAGCCGCCAATCGACCAATGATTTCGACCGTGGCCGCCGCCAGATGGACGCGCTGCGCGCGATCTGGCAGCAGGCGCGCGCGCAGGGTTTGTTCGGACAACTGGCGGAACTGGGGCCGGAGTTGCTTGAGATCGTCGAGACGGATATGAGCCTGGGCGATCTGGCCGGGTACGCGCCGCTGGCTTTGGCGCTGGAGCCATCCGGGATCGCGCGCTATGGCGGCTCGCCGGGCGCCGAGTACCAGAGCTTTCTGACGCCGGACGATGGGCGCGCGGTCCAGCTTCCGGTCCGGGACGCGCTGATCCCGCTGCTGCGCGATTTTCTGACTCCGCCGACTGGGAATCGCCTGCGCCGCGCCGAGATCAGCGTCGAGATCGTAGACGCCTCGTATCTCTACGCCGGATTCGCGGAGGTCGCTGCCGACCGGCTGGCGTGGGCGGGCTACGCCGCGCGTGTGGTGGATGACGGGCCGACTGTCCGGCGCGAAGGCAGCGTGATCTACGACTACACCGGGCTGAGCAAGGGCAGCCCGCTGCC
>JADLHR010000425.1 GCA_020848665.1 Anaerolineae bacterium | reverse complement strand
TGATCAGCTCGTTCTCGACGCTGCGCGCTGTCAGCTCGCTGGCCGGGCGCGACAGCAGATTCGCCATGCCGGTCGAGCGCGCCGCGCCGAGCGCCAGCCCCAGCGTGCTCTGGCCCAGGCGGAAATCGGCCAGAATCGTGCTTTCACGCTGCGCCAGGCTGGCCGCGACGTTCAGCGCCAGGGTCGTGGTGCCGATCCCGCCTTTCGCACCCAAAAAGCCGATCGTGTGCGCCCGGTCGGACCCGGAGCGGCGCTGGGCTGCGCTGCGCGCCAGGACCGCTTTGACGCGTGAGGCCAGCTCGGCGGGATGCGTCGGCTTGGTCAGGTAGTCGTCGGCGCCCGCCTCGAACCCGGCCACCTTGTCGTCAACCATCGACTTGGCGGTGAACATGATGATTGGGATCGGCTCGGTCATGGGGTTGTTGCGAAGCTGGCGGCAGACTTCGTAGCCGTCCATGTCGGGCATCATGATGTCGAGAATGATCAGGCTGGGGTCGTCGGCCTGCGCTTTACCGAGAGCCTGCTGCCCGCTGTTGGCGACGATAATGTCGTACCCCTGGCGCTGGAGCATCAAGCCAATCAGCTTCAGGCTGTCGAGATCATCATCTACGATCAAGATTCGGTCGGCCATGCGGTCTCACCACTTCACAGAAGACTCTGATGTGGGGGCGGAAATACTGGTCGCGTCCGGGTCTGCAATGACGGGAAGTCTAGCACGGTTGATCGGGCCATGCAACCTCACCGGGGCAGGCTGTAGCCGGGCGCACCCCGGTCCGCGCCCGCGTTGCCCCTCCGGTAGAGCGGTGCTATACTGCGGGCATGGCTCGCCGGTAAGAGCGGTTTGATGCCGCTCGTTAGGGCCACATCTGCGTATCCGTTTCAGCGCGTGGATTGCAGGCCCTGTCCGGCCTGGAGAAGGCAGGCCCGCTGTGAATGATTCCCCCTCGGCATCTGCGCATAACGCGGCGAACCAGCAGTCTCTGCTCGCTGCGATCCAGCATATGAACGGCGGCCCTGGCCCACAGGCGATATTGGCAGCCTTGCTGAGCAGCACGCCTGACCCGGTGATCGTGGTGGACCGCGAGCACCGCATCCGCCTGCTCAATTCATCCGCCGAGGCGCTACTGGGCGTGAGCGGTGCGGCGGCGCTCGGTAGCCCCGTGGCCGAGCTGGCGCGCGACGGCGCCCTGCGCGAGCTGCTGTTCGCGCTGTCACAGGGCGCGGGGCAGGCGCCAGCGCAGATCGCCACCGCCGACGGGTCGATCTACGTACCGGGCGCCGCACTGATCAGCGGCGAGAATGGCGAGCCAGGCGGCTGGCTGCTGATCCTGCGCGACATGACCCGCTTCAAGCGGCTTAACCGCAATATGGCCGAGTTTCTCAGCACCGTCTCACACGACATGCGCACGCCGCTGACGTTTATGAAGGGCTATCTCGACATGCTGGGCATGATCGGCCCGCTGACCGATCGGCAGGAGGAGTTCGTCGATAAGATCGGCGGCGGCGTCACGCAGATGTCCGAGATGGTGGAGAAGATTCTCGACGCCGGGCGGCTCGATCCGCATACTGGCAGTTATGAACTGGCGCGCGAGCCGGCGGACCTGGCTGAGGTGGTCCACCGCGCAACCCAGGGCCTGCTTGAGCCGGCGCGTAAGAAGGGCCTGAACCTTTCGGCCACGATCGCGGATAACCTGCCGATCCTTAACGTAGACCGCGCCATGCTTGGCAGCGCGTTCGCCAACCTGGTCGAGAACGCGGTCAAGTATACGCCTGAAGGGGGCACCGTCGAGGTTACGCTGGGCCTGGAGCAGAACAAGATCGTTTTCCGCGTGCGCGATAATGGCTATGGCATTCCTGCTGCCGACTGCGAGCGGCTGTTTCAGCGCAATGTGCGCATTCACCGCCCGGAATGGAAACGCGTCAAAGGCAGCGGCCTGGGCCTGTTCATCGTTAAGAATGTTGCGCAGCGTCATGGCGGCGACGCCTGGGTCGAGAGCGCCGAGGGACTGGGCAGCACATTCTGCCTCTCCATTCCGCTGGACGGACCGAACCTGCTGGCCGAGAGCGAGTGATCGCGGCCTGCTGCGGCAGATCATCCCATCTGCGAACCTTCGGCATGAAGAACCCCGGCCAGACCGGGGTTTTTTGGGTATGATCGGCGCTGAATTGCTAAAGAACTGAGGGCCTATCATGCCGATTCGCGTGCTGTCGGAAGTCGTTGCCGCGCAGATCGCCGCCGGGGAAGTGGTCGAGCGACCGGCGTCGGTCGTCAAAGAACTGCTGGAGAACGCGCTCGACGCGGGCGCGACAGTGATCGTAGTTGAGGTCGAAGACGGCGGGCGGCGGCTGATCCGCGTCAGCGACAACGGCGCCGGTATCGCGCCCGGCGAAGCGGTGCTGGCGTTTCATCGCCATGCTACCAGCAAGCTGCAAACCGTCGAGGACCTCAACCGGATCGCGACGCTCGGCTTTCGGGGCGAGGCGCTGGCGAGCATCGGCGCGGTCAGCCGCACGACGATGACGACCCGCCCGCACGACGACGCCACCGGGACCACGATCCAGGTTGAAGGCGGCGCGCTGCGCTTTCAGCGGGCGGCTGGCGCGCCCACCGGGACGGCGGTCGAGGTTGAGAACCTGTTTTTTAACACGCCTGCCCGCCTGAAGTTTCTCAAGGCCGACAGCACCGAGCGCCGCCATATCGCCCAGTTGGTCACCAATTACGCGCTGGCTTACCCTGGCGTGCGCTTCAAGCTGGTGCAGGAAGGGCGCGAGCAGTTTCACAGCACGGGGAGCGGCAGCCTGGCCGATGTGCTGGTCGAGATGCTGGGACTGGAAACGTTCCGCGACATGCTGGAAGTGCGGCCACAGCCTTCTTCGCGGCCCGACTTACCGCCGGTCGAAGTCTGGGGCTACACGTCCGCGCCGGGCCTCAACCGTTCGAACCGGCAGCAGATCGTGCTGTTTGTTAACGGACGCGCTATCGCCGACCAGAGCCTGACCTACGCCGTAGTCCAGGCGTACCACACACTGATCCCCGCCGGGCGCTATCCGTTGGCCGTGCTGATGGTGCGGCTCGATCCGGAGCAGGTTGATGTCAACGTTCATCCCACGAAGGCGGAAGTACGCTTCCGCGCGCCGGACGCAGTCTTCGCGGCGGTGCAGCGCGCGGTGCGGCGGGCGGTCATCGACCAGGCTCCAGTGCCGTCGATGGGCGGCGACCCATACGCCGCTGTCGATCAGGGTTGGAATCCACCTTCCAGCGCTGCGAACGCCGGGCTGAACCGTCCGCTGGTTCCCGGTGAGCAGCAGCTTCGGATGCAGCTTGACTCGTTCGGGGCAGGGCGCTATGCGCAGCAGCGCCCGGACTCGCCCCAGTTCGCCACGTCGGCACAAGGGTCAGCTATTCCCGCCGGGCCACAGGCGCCCGCTCGTCCACGCACGCTGCCAGTTCTGCGCGTGGTCGGGCAGGCTGGCGCGATGTACATCGTAGCCGAGGGACCCGCCGGGCTGTACCTGATCGACCAGCACGCCGCGCACGAGCGCATCCTGTACGAGCAGTTTATGGCGCAGCACGCCGCGCAGCAGCCTGCCGCGCAGCACGCGCTGGCCGGCGCAACAGTCGAGCTGCCACCCGCCTCGGCGCGGCTGGTGGAGGAGGCGCTTGGCGCGCTGCGTGACCTCGGCTTTGTGATCGAGCCGTTTGGAGCCAATACCGTGCGCGTGCGCGCAGTCCCGGCGCTGCTGGCCGACCGCGACCCGCGCGAGGTACTGCTGGGCGTCATTGAGGACCTGGAGACCGGATCGGCGCCCGGCGCGGCGACCCTTGAGGAGCGGCTGGTGCGGCGCGTGTGCAAGGCCGCCGCGATCAAGGCGGGGCAGACGCTGAGCTTCGACGAGATGCAGCGGCTGATCGAGCAGTTGGAGCGCTGCGTATCTCCTCGCACCTGCCCGCATGGCCGCCCGACGATGCTGCATCTCAGCGGCGACGAGCTGGCGCGCCAGTTTGGGCGGCTGTAGCAGTCAGCGGTTGGTGGTTAGCGGTTGCCGATTGGCCGGCTGCCACAGCCAAAAAGACGCTGGCTGCTGGCGCGCTCGTTGTGGTGAAAAAAACAGAAGCGGCGCACACTGCGCCGCCTCTCGCTAACCATAAAAAAACTAACCGCTGCTCACGCGATTACCGGGCAGCAGGCACTTCGTGATATGATCGCTTGGCCTCGCGGTTGACGAAGGGCAGCTCGCCCTTTTCCCACGAGACCAGCAGCGGCACAGCCGTGAAGATCGAGGAATACGTTCCGCTGACCAGGCCAATCAGCAGAATCGCGATGAACTCGCGGATGGTCTCGCCGCCAAACAGCACGATCGCAATCATGACGAAGACGGCGTTTAACTGTGTCGCCAGCGAGCGGTGCACCGTTTCGAGCACGCTGCGGTTGACGATCAGCTCATACGACTCGCCGCGATACTTCGGGATGTTCTCGCGGATGCGGTCGAAGACCACGATTTTATCCTGGACCGAGTAGCCGACGACGGTCAGCAGCGCCGTCAGGAACAGCGCGTCCGCCTCCCAGCCAAACAACAGGCCCAGGATCGACATCACGCCCATCGTCACTAGAATGTCGTGGAACATAGCGATGATGGCGCAGGTGCCATACCGAATGGCGTGCGGCACGCGGCGGAAGGCGAAAACGATGAAGCCCAGAATCACGACGGCGACAGCCAGGGTCGCCAGCAGCGCGGCGCGTGTGACCTCGCGGCCCACCGTCGCTGAGACGCTGCTGGTGGTGATAGCTGCCTCACGCTGCGGGTCCTGCTCAACGCTCTGCGGTGACCAGAACTCACCCAGAGTATTGCGCAGGTGGGCGCGGAAATGGTCAATGTTATCGATCTCTTTGGTACGGATCTGCCAGCGGCTTCCCGCGGCGTCATGCGCCCCTTCGATGTTATCGGTCGCGATCGGGTCGAGGCGCTGCACGACGATGTCTTCCAGCCCATAGGCGTTCAGCGCGTCGCGGACCTCCTGCTCAGAGTAGTCCTCGACGAACGAGACTTCCATCAACGTGCCGCCCGTAAAGTCGATGCTCAGGCGGACGGGGCTGCCGTGCTGGACAGTCGAGACGACCATGGCGATCAGGCCGGGGATGATGATCGCCGCCGAGAACAGGTAATAGAGCTTGCGGCGTTGTGCGAACTGGAACATGGCGTATCAGTCTCCTCTGCCTAGACGCCCAGCAGCTTAGGCCGGCGGCGGAGCACGCCGCCGCTGACCGTGACGATCGTGTGCAGGAAGACGCGGGTCGCCAGCACAGCGGTGAACAGGTTGATCACCAGGCCCAGACCGAGTGTGATCGCGAAGCCGCGCACGGCGCTCGCGCCGAAGGCGCTGCCGAAGAAGTACAGGATCAGGCAGATGATGATCGTGGACAGGTTCGAGTCGCGGATGGCGATCCAGGCGCGGTTGAAACCGGCCTCGATTGCGCGCTCCATGCTGCGCCCGGCACGCAGCTCTTCTTTCATACGCTCGAAGATCAGGATATTGCCGTCCACGGCTGTTCCGATGGAGATCAGGAAGCCGGTGATCGCGGGCAGGCTGAGCGTGACCGGGATGAGCTTGAACAGCGCGAAGTTGACCACCACGAATAGCAGCAGCGCGAGGTCGGCGGCGATGCCGGGCACGCGGTAGTAGACCAGCATGAACAACAGCACTGTCGCCACGCCGATGATCCCGGCGCGGATCGAGCGGTCTACCGAGACCTGGCCGAGCGACGGGCCGATGGTGTCGAAAGCGATGATGTCGAGCGGGATGGGCAGCGCGCCGTACTTCAGTTGTGCGGCGAGAACCTGCGCCTCATCCCGCGTGAAGTTGCCGGTAATGATGCCGCCGTCCATCGTCCCGGCGCGCGCGCTGCTGGCGAGGTCCGGCTGAATGGTCGGATACGACAGCAGCCGCCCGTCGAGCACGATCGCCATTGGCTGGTTCGAGTGCGAGCCGACGTACTGGATGAAGCGATCGACGCCGTCGCCATCACCCTTCAGTACGAAGTTGACGGCCCATTTCGTGCCGATCTGCCCCTCGATCACGGGCGCGGCGTCGGCCAGACCGGCGCCGGTCATAAGCGTGGTGAACGGCTGCCCGCCGTCGAGCTTGGCCGGGTCCGGCGCGACGGCCGGGTCTTCCGAGGCGCAGGTATATTCGCCCGGCGCGAGCGGCGTCTCGTCTTCGCCCAGGCGCGCTTCGGCGCGCGCCACCTGCTCGGTGGTCAGGATGCAGTCACCTTCCGCATACTGGCCGCTGCCAACGCGCGAGAAGTCTACAAATTCGAGCAAGCCGGTTGACTTGATGGCGTCGAAGGCGACGGCTTGTTCCTGCACGCCGGGCAGCTCGACGATGATCCGGCCGCCTTCCTGGCGCTGAACGACCGCTTCGGTCACGCCCAGGCCGTTGACGCGGCGCTCGACGTTCTGTTTGGCCTGCTCCATTGTGGTGTCGTCATACGACGTGCCGGGCGCGGCCTGGAGCAGCACGCGCGACCCGCCTTGCAGGTCCAGCCCCTGCACCACCTTGATGTCACGGTTAATCTCGTATTTGCCGTCACCGTCGAGATCGAGGCGGATGCCGGGGTTTCCTGGCAGGCTGAGCCAGGTGGCGAAGGCCGCGATCAACAGGATGATCGCCAGCCAGAAGCGGTAACGTCTCATAATCTAGTTCCTCTCAGGCGCTGCCGAGATCGATGATCAGTGGCGCGGCCAGGGGACCGCGATGATCAAGCCCGAAAAAACCAGTCCGGGATCGCGACTGGTCGTAAACGGAATCATCATAACGCGGAGCCGGGGGATTATCAAGTGTTTTTTAAGCGTGTCCGGCGCCCTCAACAGAAGCGCCGGACGGGTCAGGCTGAGCTGGCGCGGCTGCCGTCGAGCGCCAGATCGGCAGCGATTTCCTTCATCGCGTCCAGCACGCGCGGGATATGCTCCTGCCACAGATCGACGCCCAGGCGCTGAGCGGCTGCTTCAATCTCTTCGCGGTGAACCGGCGCGGCGAAGCTGCGGTCCTTCCATTTCTTGCGGACTGAGCTGATTTGCGTGATGTCACGGATGTCGCGGCTGGGCCGCACCAGCGCGACCGCGACCAAAAAACCGGTTAGCTCGTCGACAGCAACCAGCGTACGCGCCATGAGCGACTCCGGCATGACGCCGGTGCGCTCGGAAGCGTGTGCGGCGATGGCGTTGAGGATGTCTTCGCTTACGTCGCCGCGCTCGCGCAGGACGCGCAGCCCGGTGAACGGGTGCCCGTCGGCGGCGGTCATGTCAGGATGGGCCTCATAGTCGAAGTCGTGGAGCAGCCCGGCGACGCCCCACGCGGCTTCGTCCTCGCCGAAGTGCCGCGCGTAGGCGCGCATCGCAGCCTCGACAGCCAGCATGTGGTGCCGCAGGCTCTCGGACTGGGTCCATTCGGTGACCAGTTGCCAGGCGTCGTCCCGGTTCATAGTGCCTTCCCTCGTGGTGAGATCAGCGCGCTTCTTCCGCCAGCGGCGATTCCGGCTCGGCGGTGATGATCTCGTAATCGTAATGCAGGGTGGCGGTGTGGCGCAAGGTTGCGGCGGCGGCGCAGTACTTGTCACGCGACAGCTCAATCGCGCGCTCGACCGCGACGGGATCAACGTTCGCGCCGGTGATCGTAAAATGTACTCGGATCTCGGTATAGACCTTCGGGTGCTCGTCCTGGCGCTTCCCTTCGACCGTGATTTCCAGGGCGGTGAACTCCTGACGCTTTTTGCGTAGGATGCTGATCACGTCCATGCCTGTGCAGCCTGCCAGCGAGGTCAGCATCAGGTCCATTGGACGAAAGCCTGCTTCGTGCCCGCCAGCGTAGGGAGCGGCGTCGAGCGGGACCGTGTGCCCGTTTGCGCTGTAGCCGGTCATTATCAGATCATCGCGCCAGACCAGGCGCGTACTGCGGTTCTCTGCCATTCGGCTTCCTTTTTCCTTTATGAAGCGTGTCGCCATGCAATCTTAATTGTAGCAGCTTTGGTCGGGCGGAGCCGTCCGCTTGGTAGGATGCGCAGCGCGACCTGTTGGTTGCACGCATTGGCTGCGCGCAACGTACGACCCGGCAGTTGCATCTAATCAAGTGGCTGCATGCGCACTTGGGGCCGCTGGCTGGCTGCGTTAAGATAGAGCGCGTCGGGCGCTGGTCGCCCGGCTGACCCGCCAGCAGTGTTAAAGAGTGCGTATGTCCCGAATGGATGATGGTGAACTCGTGGCGCGGCTCAAAGCCGGCGACCAGGCCGCCTACGCGCAGCTGGTCGAGGAACAGGCAGCGCGGATTTATCGCCTCGCGCTGCGGATGATGGGGAACGAGACGGACGCCGAAGACGTGCTTCAGGAGACCTTTCTGAGCGCCTTCCGCTCGATCGACAGCTTCGAGGAACGCTCCAGCCTGAGCACCTGGCTGTATCGGATCGCGACCAACGCGGCGCTGATGCGGCTGCGACGCAAAGAGCCGGAACAGGTTTCGGTGGACGAGCCGCTGGAGCGTGACGACGGCGATTTGCTACCCCGGCAGTTCTTCGACTTCTGCTGCCTGCCAGAAGACGACCTGCTGCGTGACGAGGCGCGCGCCGAGATGCTGCGTGCAATTGACGGGCTGCCCGCGACGCTGCGGAGCGTGTTCGTGCTGCGCGACATCGAAGGGCTTTCGACCGAGGAAACGGCCAACGCCCTCGATCTGTCTATCTCTGCTGTGAAAAGCCGCCTGATGCGCGCCCGATTGAAGTTGCGCGAGCGCCTCAGCACCTATTTCTCGCAAGGCCCAGTGTTACCTGATACGAGGCAATAGAACCGCGATGAACGCTGCTGAACGGCCGCACGAGCACACCCCGGAAAACTGTCGCCGTTACCTGGGGAGCCTCGGAGATTACATCGAGGGAACGTTGGGCGTCGAGTTGTGCCACGAGCTTGAGGCGCACATGGTGGTCTGCGAGAACTGCCGCGTGGTGGTCAACACGCTCGCTAAGACGATCTCGCTCTATCACCAGCTGCCCGCGCCCGAGCTACCGAACGCCGTCAAGGAGCGGCTGCTGGCCGTGCTCGACCTCAAGCCGTTTCTCCAGAACGGAACCGGCTCGGAGGACCTGCAGGCGGAGTGAAACTTTTGCGACGGCGCTGCATCTAAGCTTGGTGAGGACCTTTGGGCCTGACTGAATTCGAGGACTCAGCGCACGCTGCTGGCGATAAGAGGGGTCGCATGGCAAAGCCAACCGACGAGATCAAGACCGAAGTCAAGAAAAAGAACAAGCGCGTGATCATCTTCAGCACGCCGACCTGCACACATTGCAACCATGCTAAGCGTTATCTGCGCGAGCGCGGCGTGCGCTTCCGCGATGTCGATGTCAGCCGTGACCCGGCGGCGGCGCGCGATATGGTCCGGCGCAGCGGTCAGCAGGGCGTCCCGGTGCTGGACATCGGCGGGCGGATCGTGGTCGGCTTCGACAAGGCCAAGATCGACCGGCTGCTGGAGTTGTAGAGCGGCAGATTGGCAGTTGACAGCGGAAAGGATACAGGCGGCTCACTGAGGGCCGCCTGTTTGTGTACAGCGCGCCGCTGGCAACCCGCGTCAGGGCGTGTACGGCTCGGTTGGCAGGCCGGCCCTCAACCACGCCTGGATTCCACCATCTACGTTATAGACCGACGTGAAGCCCAGCGTGAGCAGCGCGTCGGCGGCGACCCGGCTGCGGTTTCCGCTGTTGCAGATCAGGTAAATCGGCTGATCCTGCGGCAGCGCGCCCGGCGCGCGCTGCGTGATCTGATCGAGCGTGATCAGCACGGCGTTGGCCGGGACACCGGTGGCCGCCCATTCCTGCGGGGTGCGCACGTCCACGATAATCGCGTCGGAATCGGCGCTCAGCGCGTCGTGCGCCTGGCGCACATCGACGGTCGTATACGTGTTCGGCGCGGCAGAATCGGTGGTCACTGCTACCGTTTTGCCGCCGGAGCCGCACGCGGTCAGCGCGATCGCGGCCACGACCAGCATCGCAAATAAAGCCCAGCGCGTATTCTTCAACAGCATAGTCTTCTCCTCGCAGTGTCCACGTATCTATTCTGTTTCTGGCAGGGCGACGACAACGCGCGCCCGGGAATCGACGATTATTCCGTCGCAGGTTTCGCCCGGCGCCACGACGCCGCCAGCCAGGATCAGGCTGTTGGCGACCGTTGCGCCCGCGCCGACGATTGCACCCGATTCCAGGTAAACGTTCGGGCCGATCCGCGCGCCCGCGCCAACGCTCACCCCTGGATCGATGCGCGCCGGAGCGAGAAGTTGCACCGAGGCGGGCAGATTGTCAGGCACGCGCAGCGCGCCGTTCTCGGCCAGCAGCGCCAGATTGATCGCGAGCAGATCGCGCTCGCGTGTCAGGTGCAGGCGCCGGTCGGTTGTGACATAGCTGACACGGCGGCCTTCCGCCAGCGCCGCCTGGATACCGCTGACGATCTCGCGTTCGCCGCGTAATGATACTGGTACGCGCGCCAGATAGCTGAGGTAATCGTGCGAGAACGCGTAAATCATGATCGCGGCCCAGGGGCTGGGCGGGTGCTCCGGCTTTTCCTCGATGGCGGTGATCCACTCGCCGTCGATCACGACGCCTGCCGAGCGCCGGATCTGCTCCGACGTGGCAGGCAGCAGACTGAGCGTAGTGATCGCGTCCTGGTCGGCGGCAAAGCGCGCGATCAGGCGGCGGACGTGCGCGGCGGATGTCAGGTTATCGACTGAGGACAGCAGGAACGGCCCGTCGAGCTGCGGCGCGGCGAGCGTCAGCGCGTCCACAGTGCCGGTCGCGCGTTCCTGGACCGCGAACCGAATGTCAACGCCGGGCGGAGCGACTCGCTCGAAATAGGCGCGCATCCCGCCGTCATCCGGTCCGACGACGATCACGAAGCGGCGCACGCCGGCCTCGGCCATCGTGCCGAGCACATGCGCCGCAATCGGCTGGCCGAGCACCGGCAGCATCGACTT
>JADLHR010000424.1 GCA_020848665.1 Anaerolineae bacterium | reverse complement strand
ATGGGCAGGTCATTCTGATCCTTGCACGCCACCTGGCAGGCTTTGCAGCCGGTGCACTTGGACAGGTCAACGTAGAAACCCAGTTGTTCGCTCATTCTCTAGCTCCTGCTTACAGCTTCTCGACCTGGACCAGGTTCGTGTGCTGCGGATTGCCCTTCGCCAGCGGCGACGGGTGATATTTGGTCAGCGTGTTGATGCAGCCACCCTTGTCCACGCCGTTCGCGTCCGGCTTGTGATAGGTTCCTTGCGGCACATCGACCACGCCTGGGCGGATGCGCGGCGTCACTTTGGCTTTGACTTCGATCACGCCCCGGTCATTGAAGACCTTGACCATGTCACCATTCTTGATTCCACGCGCTGCGGCATCAACGGGGTTGATACGGATGTTGTGCTGGTGCGCTTCCTGAATGACATCCAGGTTCCCAAAGGTCGAGTGCGAGCGCTGAACAGCGTGGCTGCCGATCATCATCAGCGGGAATTTTTCGCGCAGCGGGTCGCTGACGCCTTCCCATTCTGGGATGTACTTCGGGATGGCCGGGAGTTCTTCCGGCTCGTTCCAGGCGGCCAGCGTTGGTGAGTAGACCTGAATCTTGCCGCTCTCGGTGGTCAGCGGGTTAGCCTCCGGGTCTTCGACAAACGCCTTCCCGGCGATCGTCTGGCCCTTGCTGAACACCTTATAGACGCCTTTTTCCTTGAACTCCTCGACCGTCGCGGGGAAGTCAGGATAGGCTTCCTGCGCAGGGGCGATAATGTCGCGGATCCAGTCTTCGCGGGTGGTATGACCCTCTTGGTAGACGTCCAGCAGGCCCAGGCGCTCGGCGAGCTGCTCGGCCATCCACAGGTCAGGCCGCGTCTCGTACATCGGCTCGATGACCGCGTGGCTGTACATTGCCCAGCTCGCGCGGCCTGCGCCGACGCCGGTCAGGATATTGTCGGCCTCGAAACCGCTGGCCGACGGCAGCAGGATGTCTGATACCAGGCAGCTCGGCGTCATCATCACTTCGGTGGTGACAAGCAGCTCCAGCTTGGTGTCGTCTTCCAGCATCTTGATCGTAGCGTTGATGTCCGAGTGCTGATTAGTCAGGCAGTTCCCGCCGTGATTCCACATGAACTTCATGTTGGCGCCGACTTTTTCTGCGCCACGGATCTTGTCGCGGGGGCCGCTGGTCATTTCTTCGCCGCGCTCGATCATGTCCGGCCACAGATAGACCGAGATTTTCGTCGGAACGGGGTTGTCCGGAAGCGGCATCGCGCCCATCTTGATCGGGGTGCCGCTGCCGAAGTCCAGCCCGGTGCCGCCGCCCGAAACGCCGAAGTTGCCGGTCATCGCCGCCAGGATCGGGATGGCGCGGACCGCCTGCTCACCATAAGCGCGGCGCTGGACGCCTAGCTCCTGGACGATTGCGCAGGGCTTGACCTGGGCGATCTCACGCGCCAGCGCGATGATCCGCTGAGCCGGGATGCCAGTGATTTCGGCGGCCCATTCCGGCGTTTTCTCCACGCCGTCTTCGTCGCCCATGATGTAGGCCATATACGAGCCGTTCTTGGGCGCGCCTTCCGGCAGCGTGTCCTCGTCGAAGCCGACCACGTACTTCGCCATGAAGTCCTTGTCGTACAGGTCTTCCTTGACCATCACATGGGCCAGCGCCGCGACCAGCGCCGCGTCCGTGCCGGGATTGATCGGAATCCACTCGGCGTCAAGCGTCACAGCAGTATCCGTGTAGACAGGATCGATGGAGATGAAGCGGACACCGGCCTGCTTTGCCAGCGAGCAGTAGTAGCCAGAGTTCGCGCCGCCCGCCCGGGTGACGAGCGAATTGACGCCGAACATCACACACAGCTTCGAGTTGAGCAGGTCGTCAGAGGAGTTGCTGCCGGTGCCGGTGATAAAAGGCCGCGCTGCCGCAATCTGTGCGTCGCTGTAGTTGCCGAAATAGTCAGTATAGCCGCCGAACAGGCGCATCAGGCGGCGAATGCACGCCCGCCCATCGGGGCCGCGCCACTGCGTGCCGGTCGCGTAGTGGAAATAAAACGACTCAGGACCATAGGCGTCCATCAGCCGCTTCATTTCGCTGGCGATGGTGTCGAGCGCCTCTTCCCAGGAAATCCGCTCGAACTTGCCCTCACCACGCTTGCCAACGCGCTTCATCGGGTACTTGAGGCGCTCCGGCGAATAGACGCGGGCGATCTGGGTGCGTCCGCGAACGCACGGAATCTCACGCGGGTGATCGATCGAGTCTTCTTCGTCCAGGTCCGGCAGAATACGCTTGACCACGCCGTCCTGAACTTCCGCGTAAATGACGCATTTTCCGCCGCAGTTGTGGTAGCAGCCAGTCGTCAGGCGTGTAATCTCACCAGCAGCTTTCGCTGTCGCCGCGTCGCCTGCAACCGCTTGCAATCCCCCTGCCAGCGCCGCCGTGCTGCCCAGGGCCGTGCTCCACTTCATGAAGCTGCGCCGCGTCAGCACGGTGTCGTCTAACACCTTCGAGAACTGCTTGCTT
>JADLHR010000423.1 GCA_020848665.1 Anaerolineae bacterium | reverse complement strand
TGTCCGGCATCGAGATCGTCAAGGCCAGCGTGCAGGAATCGTTCGAGCGGCGGCGGTTCTATCGCAACGCGAGGCTGTACCGCGATTATTTCGTGGACCAGGGCAAGATCGAAGCGCGCTATCTACCGCTGCTGCTCTATGGGATTGCGCTGGGGCTGACTTTCCTGCACGGCATGGTGCTGTACCAGCGGGACCTGGTCGGCCTGGCAGACATCATCGCGCTGATGGGCCTGATGAACGTGCTGCGCTTCCCGACCTTCATCTCGATCTTCTCGTTTTCGCTGGTGCAGCTTGGCATCGCCAGCGCCGAGCGCATCCTGAAGATCGTGACCGCCGAGACCGAGCTGGACGAAAACGTGGGCGGCCACAGCCAGCCGATCCAGGGCGACATCGTCTTCGAACAGGTCACGTTCTGCTATGATGGCAGCGCTGAAGCAGCCGATACCGCCGGGACGAATGAGGCAGACAAGGCAGACCGCAACTGCCACGCGCCGATCATCGACAACGTGTCGTTCCATATCGCGCCGGGCGAGACGGTCGCCATCGTCGGGCAGACCGGCTCCGGCAAGAGCACCCTGACGCAGCTGATCAACCGCACCTACGACGCGACGCGCGGGCGTATCCTGATCGATGGAGTGGACGTGCGCGAGTGGGACCTGGCGAGGCTGCGCTCGCAGATCGCCAAGATCGAGCAGGACGTGTTCCTGTTCTCGCGCAGCGTGGCGGAGAACATCGCGTTCGGTGCGCCGGGCACGCCCCGCGAGCAGGTCGAGGAAGCGGCGCGTGAAGCGCAGGCGCACGAGTTCATCGAGTCGTTTGCGGATGGGTACGAGACCAAGGTCGGCGAGCGCGGGACAATGCTCTCCGGCGGGCAGCGCCAGCGTATCGCCCTGGCCCGCGCCTTTCTCAACAACCCGCGTATCCTGATCCTGGACGACTCGACCAGCGCGATCGACAGCGCGACCGAAGACCAGATTCAGAAGGCGATTCGCCGCGCGCAGGAAGGCCGCACCACGCTGCTGATCACGCACCGCCTGTCGCAGATCCGGTGGGCGGACAAGATCGTGGTGCTGGATGGCGGGCGCGTGGTCGCGATCGGCACGCATGAAAACCTGCTGCGCACTTCACCGCACTACCGGCGCATCTTCGCCCGCTACGATGTCGAGCTGCCGCCGCTGGACGAACCAGCCAGCGAGCCGCAGACCGCTTAGGAGAGAGACGCGCATGGGCTTTATCATGGACGGCCTCGACGCCGAAGAATACGACCGCAGTTACAGCGATCGCGAGCTGGTGCGGCGCATCCTCGGCTACTTCCGTCCGCAGTTGGGCCGGATGCTCGCCGTGGCGGTCATGGTCGTGGTGACCTCGCTGACGCAGACCGCGCTGCCGATCTACATCTCGGCGTCGCTGGACTGGCTGCAGGAAGACGCCTCGACTGGGCGCGTGCTGGGGATCGCCGCTGTCGTGATGCTGCTTGGTGTGCTGGGCTGGGCCTTCAACGCGGTGCGCCGCTGGCTCTCGGCGGAAGCGATCGGCAACGTCGTGCTCAAGCTGCGCGAGGATGCTTTCGACGCGGTCGTCAAGCGTGACCTGTCATTCTATGACAGCTATCCATCCGGCAAAATCGTCAGCCGCGTGACCTCGGACACGCAGGCGTTCTCGCAGGTCGTCACGCTGACGATGGACCTAATCAGCCAGGTGCTGCTGATCGTGCTGCTGATCGGCTATCTGTTCTACGTGGACGTGAGACTAACGCTGCTGACGCTGCTGCTCGCGCCGCCAATCATCGCCGTGGCGCTGGCCTTTCGCAAGATCGCGCGCGACACGGTCACGCAGTCGCGGCGCATCCTGGCGGAAGTCAGCGCCCACATTCAGGAGACAGTCAGCGGAATCGGCGTCGCCAAAACGTTCCGCCAGGAACACACGATCTATGACGAGTTCCTGGGCGTCAACGCGCGCTCGTACCGGATCAACCTGCGGACCGGTTACGTGTTCAGCAGCATCTTCCCGATCCTGAACCTGATGGCGGGGCTGGGCACGGCGGGGATCGTGTACTTCGGCGGGCGGCAGGCAATCGACGGGCGGCTGAGCGCGGGCGACTGGTTCCTGTTCATCCAGGGCATCCAGATGTTCTGGTTCCCGCTGACCAGCATCGCCTCATTCTGGAGCCAGTTCCAACTGGGCATGGCGGCGGGCGAGCGCGTCTTCGCGCTGATCGACGCCGAGCCGAAAGTTGTGCAGACGGGCAACCGGGCATTGGACATCGTCGCGGGCGAGATCGTCTTCGACCAGGTGGACTTCCGCTACAAGGATGATGAGCCGGTGCTGCAAGACTTCTCCCTGACAATCCACGCCGGGGAGATGCTGGCGCTGGTTGGGCACACCGGCTCCGGTAAGTCGAGCATCGCGCGGCTGATCACGCGCTTTTATGAGTTCCAGGGCGGGCGTATCCTGATCGACGGGCACGACATCCGCACGCTGGACCTGCACGATTACCGCCAGCACCTGGGGATCGTGACGCAGACGCCGTTCCTGTTCGATGGAACAGTGAAGGACAACATCCGCTACGGGACGCAGGACGCCAGCGACGACGACGTGCTCAGCGCGGCGCGGCAGGTCGGCGGCGGCGACTGGATCAAGAGCCTGCCGGAAGGGCTGGAGACGCAGGTCGGCGAGCGCGGCGGCAGCCTGTCGATGGGCCAGCGTCAATTGGTCGCGCTGGCGCGGGTGCTGCTCCAGGACCCGGCGATCTTCATTCTCGACGAAGCGACCGCCAGCGTCGATCCGCTGACCGAAACGCTGATCCAGGAAGGGCTGGATGAAGTGATGAAGCGCCGCACCTCGGTCGTGATCGCGCACCGGCTCTCGACCATCCGCCACGCGGACCGGATCATCGTGCTGCGCGATGGGCAGATCATCGAGGAAGGCAGCCACGACGAGCTGCTGGCAGCGGGTGGATACTACGCCGAGCTGTACAACACGTACTTCCGCCACCAGAGCCTGGAGTACATCGAGCAGTCGGGGAAGCTCGAATCCGCCGCCTGAGCAGGCTGTGCGGGATGGCTCCGGGTCGCCAAAGCCGCTACAATCTCGGTGGACCTGTGCCTGCGCATCCCAAAGCCTCATGACCCAAGCCGATCTGACAGTCCTTGCCGAACATCTCTCAAATATCCCCTATTTCGCGCCGCTATCCTCCGGCGAGCGTCACGCCTTGGCAGCGCGGGCGGGGTTTTACACCTTCGCTGCCGACGAGGTTATCTTTCTTGAAGGCGAGAAACACAGCAGTCTGTGGATCATCGAGGATGGCAGCGTCAAGATCGCGAAGCTCAGCCCGGAAGGGAGCGAGTATATTCTGCACCTGCTCGGCCCCGGTGGTGTGTTCAACGATGTCGCCGCGCTGGACGGCGGCCCCACCCCCGCCAACGCGATCGCGATGACGCTCGTCACGGTGTGGTCGCTCTCGCCGGCGCTGGTGCGCGAAGTGATCGAGCGCCACCCGGCAGTTGCGCAGGCTGCGATTGAGACGCTGACCGGCCGTGTCCGCGCGCTCAACCGTCAACTGGAAGACCTGACGCTTTACCCCGTGCTGGTCCGGCTGGCGCGGTTCCTGATCGCTCAGGCCGAAGACCCGTCGCTCAGCGGGCCGGGCATCACGCGTGCGGCGATCGCCGGGCACCTCAATACCACACCGGAGACGATCAGCCGCGTCCTCGCCAAGCTGCAAGACGCCGGCGCGATCCGCTTCGACCGCCACCGCATCCTGATCACCGACCGCGATATGCTGCGCTCCATCGCCGCTCTGTAACGCCCTGCTCCGCACGCCGGTGCGGACTTGATCCGCGTCAAGTCATTTGATAGAGGTCAAGGCAGATTGTGCGGCTGTGCACTATGATGGGCGCACCGTTGGGTGATACAGGCGGTGGCACGCGATGAACACACGCTGGAAACCGGTGATCAATCAGAAGCTCTGCACGGGCTGCGGCGCGTGCATCGAGCAGTGCCCGGAAAACGCGCTCGGCCAGATCGCGGGTAAGGCCATCGTGCTTGCGCCAGAGACGTGCACCTACTGTGCGCAGTGCGAGACGCTGTGCCCTACGCGCGCCATCGCGCTGCCGTACCTGATTATGTACGCCGCTCCATCTTCTGCATCCGACTCAACATCCAGGTGACAAAGGCATAATGAAGCATCGTTCCGTACTGGCAATTCTACTCAGCACCGCAATTCTGCTCGGCCTGGCGCTGACGATCAGCGCCGGGATGTCGCTGGCGCAAAGCGACGCGCCTTCGTCTGTTCCGAATGCCAGCGCGGCGACCGTCGAATATACGCTCGTCACGGGCGGCGGCACAGGTCAGCTCGTGTTTGTCGGCAAGGGTGGCGACATCGACGGCGTGATCAACCCCACGCTCCGCGCGCGCCCCGGCGATGTTGTCAAGATCACACTGATCAACGATGACGGGATGCTGCACGACGTGGTGATCGACGAGTTTAACGCCGCCACCCGGCAGTTCGCTGATCGCGGCGAGGAAGACTCGATCACGTTCACGGTCGACCAGACCGGCACGTTCATCTACTACTGCTCGGTCCCAGGGCACAAAGCCGCCGGGATGCTCGGCAAGCTGGTGGTCGGTACGACAGAGCAGGCGGAAGCCACCGGCGCGGATATGTCGCGCGATCCGTCGGATGTTCCGGCCCCGCTGCCCGCCCGCGAGCCGCAGACCGTCGAAGTCGATCTGGTCGCCGAGGAAGTGCTCGGCCAGTTAGCGGACGGCACCGTGATGAGCTACTTCACTTTCAACGGGACAGTGCCCGGCCCGATGATCCGCGTGCGCGTGGGCGATACAGTCCAGGTGAACTTCCGCAACGCCTCGTCGAGCCAGTTTCCGCACTCGCTGGACTTCCACGCGGCAACCGGGCCGGGCGGCGGCGCGGTCTTCAGCAATCTCGGCCCTGGAGAGGAGACAACCTTCTCATTCAAGGCGCTCAACCCTGGTCTGTTCGTGTACCACTGCGCCACGCCAAGCGTCGCCCATCATATCGCCATGGGAATGTACGGCCTGATCCTGGTCGAGCCGGAGGAGGGCCTGCCGCCGGTCGATCGTGAGTTCTATGTGATGCAGGGCGAGGTCTACACCGAGGAGCCCTACGGCGCCACCGGGTATGTCAACTTCAGTCACGAGAAGATGCTCGACGAGCAGCCGGAATACTTCGTCTTCAACGGCGCGGCCAACGCCCTGACGAGCGACGCGCACGCTCTGCACGCCGACCTGGGCGAGACCGTCCGGATCTTCTTCGGCGTCGGCGGGCCAAACTTCATCTCGTCTTTCCACGTCATCGGCGAGATCTTCGACCGCGTCTATGACCAGGCGTCGCTGACCAGCCCGCCGCTGACCGACGTGCAGACGACACTGGTCCCGGCTGGCGGCGCGACAATGATCGAGTTCAAGACCGAGGTACCAGGGCGCTATATCCTGGTTGACCACGCGCTCAGCCGGGCCGAGCGCGGGCTGATGGGCTACCTCTACGTCGAAGGCGAGGATCAGCCCGACATCTTCAACGGGACGCTGACGCACGGCTCCGGCCACTAGCGCCAGCGCCACCACCGCGACAGATCGCAGGGCGGCGGAGCGCACAGGCAATCCGCCGCCCGCAGGAGCGAGCGCATATGACTCTCACTACACTCACCGAAGAAGCCGTCACCGAGGCGCTGCGCACGGTCATCGACCCGGAGCTGGGCATCAACATCGTCGATCTGGGGCTGGTCTATGACGTGCAGATTCTCGGCGAGCACATACAGGTCACGATGACGATGACCACCCCGGCCTGTCCGCTCGGTGCGCACATCACCGCCGAAGCAACCTACGCGGTCGAGGAGGCAACCGGCTCGCGCAGCGTCCAGATCGAGCTGGTGTGGAGTCCGGCCTGGACCCCCATGATGATGTCGCTGGCCGCCAAGCAGGCGCTCGGCTGGCTGTAAGCGCCGTTTTCCTGTCCGTTTCGATTGTCCGTCTTTTATCTCGTCCGAGAGAGATTCAACCACCAACAGCACAAGGAGCATCGCAGTCTCATGGAAACAACCACCAAGCTTACGCTCGACATTCGGACCGTCCCGCCCGCGCAGAAGCACCCGACCATCTTTCAGACGTTCGACGACCTGAAGCCTGGCGAGGCGTTCGAGCTGATCAACGACCACAACCCGAAGCCGCTGCGCTATCAGATGATGTTTGAGCGCGAGAACGAATTCACGTGGGATTACCTCGAAGAAGGTCCGGCCGTGTGGCGCGTGCGGATCGGCAAGCGTACGGCAGACACGGCCTAGCAGCACAGAGCGCGCGCACGATGAGCTCTTACCGGATCACCCGCGCTGCCGCCGGCGCCGCCATCGGGATCATCCTGACGGCGGCGCTCTATGGCGGCCTGCAACGGCTAGGCTGGCAATTGCCGGAAGTCGAGGCGGGGACCCACAGCGTGCACGGCGCGTTGATGGTCGCGGGCTTTTTCGGCGCAGTGATCGGCGTCGAGCGCGCCGTCGCGCTGACGACTGGCGCGCGCACCCGGCGCGCACGGCTGGCCTTCGCGGCGCCGCTGCTCTGCGTGCTGGGCGCGCTGCTGCTGGTACTCGACCCCGGCAGCGCGCCCGGTCGCATGGCGCTGACGGCGGGCAGCCTCGCGCTGGTCGTCGTCTACGCGGTCGTGATCTGGCGCCAGCCAACGCTGTTCACAATCACGATGGGGTTGGGCGCCTACGCGCTGCTGATCGGCAACGCGCGTTGGACCGGCGGCGCAACCGTCGCGCAGGCCGTGCCGTGGTGGATTGCGTTTCTCGTGCTGACGATCGTCGGCGAGCGCCTGGAGCTGGCGCGCATGATCCGCCCAACACGCGGGCGAACGGCGCTGTTCGTCGCCACGACTGCGCTCTACCTCGGCGGCGTGGCGGCCACGCTGGACAACCTGGGGCTGGGCGTGCGCCTGTCCGGCGCGGGGATGCTGGCGCTAGCGGCCTGGCTGTGGCGCTTTGACATCACCCGGCGCACCGTCCGCCAGCGCGGCCTGACGCGGTTCATGGCGGTCTGCCTGCTGGCAGGCTACGCGTGGCTGGGGATTAGCGGCGGGCTGGCGCTGGCCTACAGCTTCGATGGCGCGATCTACGCTTACGACGCGATCCTGCACAGCGTGCTGCTTGGCTTCGTCTTCTCGATGATCTTCGGCCATGCGCCGATCATCATCCCGGCGGTCGCGCGGCTGGCCGTGCCCTATCACCCGCGCTTCTACGCGCATCTCGCGCTGCTGCACACCAGCCTGATCCTGCGCGTCGGTGGAGACCTGGCCGGGAGCGCGGCCGCCCGGCGCTGGGGCGGCCTGGGAAATGAAACCGCGCTGGTGCTGTTCCTGATCTTGCTGGCCGCCGCGATCCGGTCCGGCCAGCGGGCTGCACGCCAACGCGCCACGCAGCCGGCCGGGTTGAGCCATGCCGCGCCGGCCGATCCTGGCGCCGCCCACCCGTAACTCGATCCTCCTGCTCCATCGCTCAGAACAGCCGCGCCGGCGCTCTCGCTCGCACGGCTGTTTTTGTCTGCGCCGATCTCCGTCAAAAGTCGGAGCGCGCGCTCCATCGAATATCGGTCGCTGCGCGCCTGCCGTCTGTCGCAGAATCGACAACAGATTGCGCGCACCGCGCACGAGCACAAGGCAGGAGGCGAGCGCATGGTTGAAGTCATCGTGATCGGAGGCGGACCGGCAGGCGTCACGGCGGCAATCCGGGCGCGCGAACTCGGCGCGCAGGTCACGCTCATCGAGCGCAGCAGACTCGGCGGCACCTGCACCAATGACGGCTGCGTGCCGACACGCGTCCTGGCGAAGGCTGCGCGCTTGATGCGTGACGCCGAGGATTTCTCCACTTACGGTCTGCAAGGCGAGTTGCCAGCGGTTGATTTCGCGCAGCTTCTGGCGCGCACGCAGCAGGTAGTGTACCAGGTCCACGAGAAGAAGCAGTTGATCGGTCACCTGCGCGAGTCCGGCGTTCGTGTCATCGGCGACAGCGACGGCGCGGTATTCGTCGATCCGCACACAATCGAGCTGGGAAACGGACAGCGTCTGAGCGCGGACAGGTTCATTCTGGCAGTGGGCGGGCACGCGCGCCGGTTCGATTTTCCCGGCAGCGAGCACGCCCAGACCCACCACGACGTCTGGTCACTGTCCGAGCTTCCGAAGTCAGTTGCGATCGTCGGCGCTTCGGCGACCGGTGCGCAGCTTGCTTCCATCTTCTCAGCCTTTGGAGTTGAAGTAACGCTGCTTGAAGCAGCGCCGCGTATCCTGGCGCGCGAAGACGAAGCGATCTCGGCCGTCATGCGCCAGGCGTTCGAGATGCGCGGCGTGCGCATCATCGAAGGCATCGGCGGCGTCGAGCGGATCGACCGCGAAGAAGACATCCTGCGCCTGACCTATAAGCAGGGCGACGAGCGCCCCAGCGTAACCGCCGAGCGCGTGCTGCTCGCCGTCGGCTGGGCCGGAAACGTGGAGAGTCTGAACCTGGGCGCTGCCGGATTGAACGGCAACGGGCGCGGCTACATTGAGGTGAACGACTACCTGCAAACGAGCGTGCCGCACATCTTCGCGGCGGGCGACATCACGGGCCGTATGATGCTGGTCCAGAGCGGCAGTTACGAGGGGCGGCTCGCGGCGGAAAATGCGGTGCTCGGACCCGGCCAGCCGTACTCACATCATATCGTGCCGCATGGCAGTTTCACCGACCCCGAATACGCCGCCGTCGGCCTGACCGAGACGGAAGCGCGCGCCGCGCACGACATCGCCGTGGTGACGGTGCCGTACACCGAGCTGGATCGCGCCGTGATCGATGGCCGCACCGAGGGCTTCTGCAAGCTGATCGTCTCGCAAGACACGCACCGCGTGCTCGGCGCGCATATCGTCGGCGAGCAGGCAGTCGAGGCATCGCAGATCGTCGCGGCGGGAATGGCCGCCGGGATGTGGGTTGAGCAGCTTGCCGAGCTGGAGCTGGCCTACCCCACCTATACCGCGATTGTCGGGCTGGCAGCGCGCCGGCTGTTGCGCGTGCTGGGCGTCACACCGCTGGCCGCGGAATGGCAGGCGCTCGGCTCGACGCTGCTGGCTGAGTGGGAACGGAGCGCGTAGCGATGGCCGCCCGCGCCGCCCGCTTCCGAACCGCGCGCTGCGCGCGCGTCCTTTGGGCGCTGGGCATGGCGCTGTTCGGGGCGTCGTTTCTGTTCCGCACCTGGAACACGCCAGGACTCGTCACCTCGCTCGGCCTGACTGGGCGGGACCTGGCGATCGAGATCGCGTGGTGGTCGGTAATCATCCCGGCGGCAGCGCCCGCGTACGGCGTCGTCGGGCTGCTGACGGCCACGCGCAAGCCACACAACCCGATCGGGTGGCTGGCGCTGGGACTCAGCCCCCTGATCACAGTGCAGGATATGGCGTGGCAGTACGCTGTCCGCGCGGGCGCGGTTGAGCCAGGGCAATGGCCTGGCGAGCCGATCGCGGCCTGGCTGACCGGTTGGCTCGGCCTGTTGATGATGCCCCCGTTCATGTTCACGCTGATCCTGCTCTACTTTCCGGAAGGACGGCTGCTGACGCTGCGCTGGCGGTGGGTGGTGCGCCTGACGCTGCTGAGCATCTTGCTTGGCACATGCGTCGCGATCCTCCAGCCCTCGCTGATGTCCGGCGGGCTGGCAGGAGAAAGCATCTGGCGACGCCGCGCGACGGACGCGCTGCGCGTGGCCGAGATCGGGTCGCAGATCAGCGCGCTGCTCGCGGCGCTGTCTGTCATACTGCGCTATCGCCGCGCCGCAGGGCACGAGCGCCAGCAGGTCAAGTGGCTGGCGTACATCACCGTCATAATCGGCCTGTCGTTCGTGGCCGGCGCGATCGTATGGTCCTTTGACGGCGGGTACTACCTGGGCAGCGCGATCCTCTCCATTGCGATTTTCGGGATGGCGATTGGCTTCCCGCTGACGATGGGAATCGCGATCTTCAAGCACCGACTGTACGAGATCGACGTGATCATCAACCGCACGCTGGTTTATGGCGCGCTGACCGCCGTGCTGCTGGCGACCTACATCACAAGCGTCCTGGCGCTTCAGTCCGCCTTTCGCCATCTGACGGGCGAGCAGTCGAGCCTTGCGGTGGTCACCTCGACGATTGCGATTGTGGCGCTGTTCAACCCGCTGCGAAACCGGCTGCAAAACCTGATTGACCGGCGCTTCTATCGCAGCAAGTACAACGCCGAGCAGACGCTGGCCGCGTTCAGCAAGCGTCTGCGCAGCGAGGTCGATCTCGACCGCCTGACGGCCGGCCTGATGTCAGTCGTAGACGAGGCCGTTCACCCGTCGCACGTGTCACTGTGGATGGTCAAGCGCCCGGCTCAGCATAGCCCGGCGCAAAGAGAGCGGGGATGAAAATGACGCTCACCGCTTCCATCCAGGCGCTCAGCCGCCTGAAAGACCGGCTCCACCGCCCGGCCCGGCCCGCGCCGATGACAACGATGGAATGGGTCCGCCTGGCGCCGAAGCTGATGAACGAGATTGAGCCGGACGACGCGCTGATCGGCTACCTGATTCAGAACCCCGACGTAGCGAAAGTTGACCGGCTGCCAGTCGATTCTCCGGCAGTGCGCGCGCTGCGCGACGCAGGCGTATCGCTGATCGTTCCAC
>JADLHR010000422.1 GCA_020848665.1 Anaerolineae bacterium | reverse complement strand
TGCGTGTGGTAACAGGCAATCGCACGTTCGCGATCGTGCTCGGCATCAACTTCACGACGCGCTTCATCATCGGCGTGTTCGTGCTCGTCATGCCGTTCTACGCTGACTACGTGCTGCGCGTCGAGGGCTACCAATTGACGCAACTGCTGCTGGTGCTGTTCGCCGCAACAGGTCTGTCGCTCCTGATCTGGCAGCGCATCATTCGCCAGATCGGCTCGCGTGCCGCGATGATCATCTCGATGATCGGCACCGCGATCCTGGCGCTGCCGCTGATCTTCGTCAGCGACCTGGCAACCATGGCGCTCGCGCTCGGCGTGCTGGGGTTGGTCGTCGGCGGCTCGGCGCTGGGGCCGGACATGCTGTTCGCAGAGGTGGTCGATGATGACTATGTGCGCACCGGCCAGCGGCGCGAAGGGATGTATCGTGGCATCCTGGGGTTTATCTTCCGCTTTCCGCCCGCGCTGGCGGGGCTGATCCTGGGCGAAAGCCTGGCAGCAGCCGGGTTCGACGCCGACGTCGCCGCTGCCGCCCAGCCGGAAGCTGTCGTGACGACGATTCGCGCCTTCGCGGTGGCGCTTCCGCTGGCGGCAGTCGTGGCAGGTGTCGCGCTCCTGTTCGCGTACCCTCTCTACGGCCAGAGACTGGCCGCTATTCAGGATAAGGCCGCCGCGCTGCGCCAGGAGGCTGGCAATGCGCTGGCGCAGGAGATCGCCACGCCGGACTGACCCCAGCCGGAAAAAGAAACCGGGCGCTTGAGGCGTCCGGCTTCGGTCCTAGGAGGTAATTCTGGCTCGTGGCGCATCCACGCGCCAGGCTACGGCTCTTGATCGTCGCTGGATGGCGTTGGAATCTCGGAGCGGACCACATCCTCGTAATAGGTCTCGTTCTTCTGCTTGGGCTTGCGTTTGCCGTCAGGCGCTTCGGGCACAACCAGCCACAGAATGATGTAGAGGATCAGCCCAGGGCCGCCCAGCAGAGTCAGCGCCACGAAGGCGAGGCGAACGAGCGTCGGGTCAACCTCGAGATATTCCGCGATCCCGCCACACACTCCGGCGACATGCGAGTCAGTGGTTGAGCGATAGAGGCGTTTTTGAGAGTTCATGTGCCTTCTCCACAGTTGCGAAACGGGTTCTATCCCTAATTACGCACCCGGCGAGCCGGAGTTTCGCGCGGCGACATTCCCGCTATGCAGATAGGCCATACTCGTCGCGTGCGCTTTCAGCATCTCAAGCTGCTGCCGGATCATCAGGAAGTGCACAATCTCGTCCACCGCGTTATACGCCAGCCCCAACGCCCCGTAGCTGTACGCGCGGCGGCGAACCAGCAGCCGCGTGCTGCCGTCCGGGTGGTGCTCCAGCAGGTAGAGCGCGGTGACATCCTGCGCTACGCCCAGCGGCCTGCGCAGGCTGAACCCGCCAAACAACAGCTTGCGGTTCGGCTCCAGTTCCATGATGTGATAGCCGCCGTCCATCTCTGCGCCGACAGCCGGCGGGTCGATGTCCTGCCGCAAGAAAGTCACGCTCGGAATGCCCCAGTTGGTCAGCAGGTCCTGCGCGTAGTAACCGGTGCGCTCGCGCCCCATCTGCGCCAGCCAGGGCCACAGCGCCTCAGGCGGTGCGTCGATGTTGATCGCTTGGGTCATCTGGAAGTTCGGCTGCGGGATAATGTCGTCGCCGGGCAGGCGCCGCTGCGACTCGCCCCGGAGCGTTCCCCATTTGACCATCTGCGGGCGCAGAAACAGGATGTAGCCCGCTGCGCCAGCGCCCAGCAGGCAGCGGAGCGACGACGGCGCTTGCTTCTTCTTGGTGCTCATAGACTCTCCCCTGCAGGGTCGATCCTCACGCCGCGAACTATACCGCCCTGATCCGCGCCGCGCAAACCGGCTCCCCGGCGCAAGAAGCGCGCTGAACATCTGACATTTAGTAGGCGATCATCTATAATATTCAATACAACCGTCACACCAATCACCTTCGTCTAGCCCTGAGCGCCCTTCTACAACGCGCCAGGAATACTCCGCCGGTAGGAGAGCGCACCATGCCTGACAGGTCGTCTGAGACACTTGATTTGGCCCAACGCGGCTATGCACATCCTGATGTCCTGGTCTCAACGCAGTGGGTCGCAGATCATCTGAACGATCCAGACGTGCGGATCATCGAATCAAACGAAGACCCGCTGCTCTATGCGTCGGGGCACCTCCCTGGCGCGGTCGAGGTCGATTGGGCGCACGACCTCAACAACCCGCTGCGGCGCGATTATCTGGATCAGCGCGAGTTCGAGCAGTTGATGTCCCGGCTCGGCGCGACGCCGCAGACAACGCTGGTGTTTTATGGCGACAAGAACAACTGGTGGGCGACCTACGCTTTCTGGGTCTTTCAGCTATTCGGGCACGATCGCGCACGCATTATGGACGGCGGGCGCAATAAGTGGCACGCCGAAGGCCGCCCGCTGACCCGTGAAGTGCCGCAGTACAAACCAACGCGCTACAAGGCGCTGCCGCGCGACGACCGGCATATCCGCGCCTTTCGCGATCAGGTGTACCAGCATGTTCAGGTCAACCTGCCGCTGGTGGATGTGCGCAGCCCGGAAGAATATCGCGGCGAGCGCCTGCATATGCCCGACTATCCGAATGAGGGCGCGCTGCGCGGCGGACATATCCCTGGTGCGGTCAACGTCCCGTGGAGCAGGGCGGTCAACCCGGATGGCTCATTCAAGTCCGCCAGCGAATTGCGTCGGATTTATGAGAGCGAACAGAAGCTGTCGCCGGACGACGAGATCATTACCTACTGCCGGATCGGCGAACGCAGCAGCCACACGTGGTTTGTGCTCAAGTACCTGCTCGGCTACGACCGCGTGCGCAACTACGACGGAAGCTGGACAGAGTGGGGCAACCTGGTCAATGTCCCGATCGAACGCTGAGTCCGAGCGCAGGTTGGCGCCCGGCGGCGCACAGAACGTGAGAGAGTATGGCTGAATATCCCGACAGGCTGAAGGACACGCTGGCTGATTTCAACTTCGTGACCACCCGCAGCGAGCGCGCCGAGCTGTTGATCGACATCGCGGGGCGCTTCGAGCCGGTTCCAGCGCGAATTGCGACGCGGCCTTACGCCGAGGAGTATCGCGTTCCGGCATGCGAGTCTGACGCATATGTCTGGTCAGAGCGGCAGCCGGACGGCACGCTCAAATTCCATTTCGCAGTCGAGAACCCGCAGGGGTTATCCGCCCAGGCGATGGCAGTCATCCTCGACGAGACGCTTTCCGGCGCCCCGCTGGAACAGGTCGCTACCGTCTCGCCCGACATCGTGCTCAGGATTTTCGGCAGCGAAATCTCGATGGGCAAAGGGCAGGGGCTGATGGAAATGGTGCGCACCGTTCAGCGCCACGCCCGAAGCACCCTGGCGGAACAAGCGAGCTAAGAACGGCGGGGAGGGACATAGCTCACACCGCCGCTTTAGGTTCAGAACCGGCTGCGCATCGTCCCATGATAGCCCGTCAGCTCGGCGTACCCGTAGCCGGTCGCGTCGCCGCTGATTCGCACCGCCCCTTCCCAATAGACAATTCCCTCGCGCAGCTCCTGATCGGCCAGCAGCGGCTCGACTTGCAGCGTTAGGGTCTCACCCCCTTCCGGCGTGACGACGACTGTCCACGCGGCGGGGTACGTCGCGCCAGTGTGCGGGCTGGTCCACTGCGCCGTCGGCGTGATCGTGAATTCCGACGCGCGCAGCGTGCGCGCCGTACCATCCGCTTCGACCAGCAGACCGCCAAACGCGGATTCGATCCCCCCGTCTATCCGTCGGATTTGGCCGAGCATCAGCTCGCGGTTATCGTCAAGCTGCAAGCCGAACCAGTCCCATCCCTGCGCATCTGGGCTAAGGGCGCTGGTGCCAAACTCGTGATCCATCCAGCTTGCGCCGGTCACGGCGAACACTTCCCCGCCGAGGCGGATCGTGCCGCTGGTCAGCAGCCGGGTCAGCGAGTAGTAGTAGCTCGCGTTGTCCGGCTCGTCGCTCTTGGGGCTGAGACCGTGGTCGCCTTGCAGGGCCGGCGGCTTGGCCTGTTCCAGCACAAAGTCTACGGCGACCTCTGGTGACGCGGCGGCCAGCGTCAGCGTCGCGGCCTGGTCGTCGCAGGCGTCTACAGACCAGTCGTCCAGCCAGACGTGGTAGCGCGGCTCCGTTGTCGCCCCCGCCAGCCCCACTGCGCCCCGGCTGAAACGCTGCGCCTGGTAGAAAACGCCACCCGCGATGTCCGTCACGGTGAAGTGCGCCATGTACGCCTGCGTGGCGCGCCACTCCGAGCCGGACACCTGCGCTTCCGGCGTCAGGGCGCGGCGGAAGACCGTGAGCTGGTAGCCGAAACGCCGTCCGTCCTGCGTGGAAAGGTTGCCGGTGTAGTACCACCACTCAGTCTGGAACGCAGAATGCGCGCCGCGATCAGCCGGGAACGACCACGCGCGCGGTCCGATGGCGCGGGCGAATGCGTCCGGGTCCGGCGCGGCGGCGACCGGCAGCGAAGCAGGCTTATCTGCCGAAGACTGCGCCGCCTTGTGCGTTGCCAGCACCGAGAACAGGATTAACACGATCGATGTGGCAAACGCCAGCATCACCGCCAGCCGAACCAGGGCACGCGCCTTCACCGCTCGCCTCTCACCAGCCCAACCGTGCGTTAATCTCGTCCGCGACGCCCGGCCGCGCCAGCATGCCACACGCTTCCAGGCGGTGGATCAGATCCACCCACTCGGCGCGGCGCGGATCGTCCACAAACACCGGATGCAGCAGCGCAGCAGCCTGTTCCACGTCACCCAATTCTGCAGCGATGTTGACCGCCTGCCAGAAGGGAATCTCCTCCATTTCAGGTGCGATCTCGCGCGCCTGGCGCCACAACGTATGCGCTTCGTCGAATCTCTTGGCGTTGAATGCCTCATAGCCGCGCTCATCGATTAAGCCCGCACGCCGCAGCCGGACCAGCCGCGCCAGTTCCTCGACCGGGCTGTCGTGCTCGTCCACGCGCAGGTCGTAGAGCGTATCCCAGGCGGGTTTGGCGCGATCTCCGGACACGACCCTGAGCGCCGCCGACTGCATGCCGCGAATGTCGCCATCTTCAACCTGCGCCGCCTTCAGCGCGGCGAGCATCCGCGCCGCCAGGTCACCAGGCGCGCTCTCGAATGCCTGCGTCATCGCCGGGATCACAGTCGGGTTTGTCATCATATTCGCCTGGACGCTGTATCCGTCGCCGGCGTGATGCGATGCTTCCGGGATACAGTTTTCGCCGGTCCAGGCCGCAGCGCGTCCCTGCGCGTCCACTACCGCGACCTGGCGACGATTCGCCCCTTCATCCGAGGCAACCAGCGCCGCGATAACGCGGTCTGGCGCGACGCCTTCGCCCAGCAGCGCCAGCGCCAACGGGCCAAAGCTGATGTTGCAGGACGCCTGCGTTGCGACCGCTCCCAGGCCGGGCAGCAGCCAGGGGACGACCGCTCCGACGCACATCTGGTGCGTCTGCACAGCCACACCCAGCTCGCCGGTCGCTGGATCACGCGCGACAATGCTGTAGGTGCTGAACCGCTTCGTAAAATGCTCTGTCATCGTTTATTCGCTCCTCAACGCCTGCGCGGTAACCAGACAGCTGAGGCGCCAGGCCGGATACACCCCCGCCAGCAGCGCCGCGCCGAGCGCGACCGCGAACGCCTGCGCAAATTCCTGCCCGCTCAGCTCCAGGTCCATCGACCAACCGAACGAGCGCACGTTGATCACATCGATCAGAATGATCGCCAGCGCGATGCCGAGCGGCAGCGCCAGCGCCCCTGCCACCACGCCCATCAACCCGGTTTGCAGCAGCGTGAACACGCGAAGCTGACGCGGAGTCATGCCATTGGCGCGCATCACGCCGTACTGCCGGGTATGCTCCAACTGAAGCGCCAGCAGCGCGCTCAGAATGCCGATAAACGCGACGAGCGTCGCCAGCAAACGCAGCGCGACCGTGATCGCGAAGGTGCGGTCGAATATGTCCAGCGCGCCCGCCCGCAGCGAGCGGTTGCTCTGGGCGCGCAGCCCGGTATCGACCAGCGTCGTGGCACGCAGCGTGTCGAGCGTATCGTCCACACTCACACCCGGCGCGAGGTCCAGCGCCAGCGCAGACAGGTACGGATCATCCCAGTAGCGGTCGTAGACTTCGCGCGCAATCATCACGGTCCCCTGGTCGGTCGTGTAGTCGTAGTAGACGCCTGCCACTTCGAAGGTGTGCGGTCCCTGGTCAGTCAACAGGGTAATCCGCGCATGTTCCGGCGTGATGCCGCGCCGGAACGCAAACGGCTCGCTGACGATAACCTGCCCGGCGCGCAGCGCGTCCCAATAGCTGCCCCCGATCCGTTTCCAGGCGAAGCGCCGGGGTTTACGCGTGATGTCTTCGCTCGGCAC
>JADLHR010000421.1 GCA_020848665.1 Anaerolineae bacterium | reverse complement strand
TGGCTGCGGGTCACGAGGCGCAGGTTGCTACGGCGGTTGTTGAGCTTATTGCCGTCGATGTGGTCGACGAGCTGGCCGGGCTGGGCGCTCATCAGCCAGCGGTGCAGGTAGACGCGCTTGCGCACCCTGTCCTCCAGAACCGTTCCGGCGACGTAGCCGTTCTTTGTCTTGTACCAGTGGAAGTCCTTGGCGCGGTGGTAGTCTTCGTCGTCGAGATAGGTGTGTGCGTTCCAGCGCGTGATGGGGATCGATTGGGTCATGGTGAGGGTTTCCGAGCGGGGAATGGGGCGTGCTCGCGCGGGGAACATCGCGCAGCGCCGGGCAGCGGACGGGAGGAAAACTCAGCTGAAAGGGGGATGGGGAGACTGACTACGAGAAATTATACCACAGGCCAACTGAGCTGAGGGCTAGGGCTGGCAGCAACTTCGAGCTGCCAGCCCTAGCCCATTCGAAGATCGTTCCCTAGCCAGTGATCGGCTCAAGCAGCATCGGCAGCACGCTCCCTTGCGCTTGCGCGGGAGCGTCAATGCCGAGGAGCGCCGCTACTGTTGGAGCAAGGTCCAGCGCAGTAACCGGGCCAATCACGATCCCCTGGTCAATCGTCGGGCCAGCCGCTGCGAACACCGACCGCGACTCCGGGCTGGTCGGCAGGAACCCGTGCTGCCCATAGATCGGCGTCGGGGAGGTTATCTCACCCGCCATCGCTGCGTCGAACTGGTAGGGCGGCTTCGAGAAAACCACGACATCCCCGGTACGATCCGGATGGAACATGTTCCACGAGACCTCATCCGTAATCGGGATTGACGCGGTTTCTTCCTTCAGCAGCACCCGGTCGATCACATCCGGTCCCAGGTCCTCGAAGGCGCTTACGATCTGCTCACGCAGCAGCTCGTAGTCTTCTTCTGCAACGACTCCATCGGGGTTGCGCCCGATAACCTTGATATAGACCTGCAACAACCCACCTGCCCCATACGCGACTACCTGGCTGTTGGCTGGATCGGCGGGGTCGTAGAGGCCAATCGACTCGAGCACCAGATTGGCGTTGATTGCCATCCCCGTGCTGTGAAACCCGTGATCCGAGGTGACAAACACATGCGCATCCGGCATCGCGTCCCACAGGGCGCGCACGAAGTCGTCCGTGACGCGGTAAGCAGTTTCGAGATAGCCGTAGTAGGCAGGGCCGTTTTCCGCGTCGTATTGCTCACTGCCTTCGATGGCTAGCGAGAGGAACCGGTGCTGGATAGCGTCGGTCGCCTCACTGCCCGCGAGCACCAGGTCCGGCTCATAGGTCCGGATCAGGTACGGGTAAATCTCCTGTCCGAGCAGTTTAGTGTTGTCAAGCTGCTGCTCGACGAACGTCTCAGCATCAATCATGCCCAGGATGTAGGGCGAATAGTCAATGGGCTTAATCGCGGCGAAGTTCGCGGCGACATCTTCCTCGACACTCTCTGGCCAGGCCCGGGCGCGCGTCACCGGTGTGAAGTATAGGCGAAACTGCGAGAGGTCTGGCTCCAGCTCCAACAGCTTGACGTAGAAGCCACCCTCTACCTCATCAACCGTCGCTGGAATATCTTCTGACCATTCCCCTACGCCAACAGTAGCCGTCCCCTCGACGGCATCTTTGCTCGGCGCCACCAGCACACGGTTATAGTTCGTTGTTCCATCATCCGTGCTGTCGAAAATGTACAGCACATAATCAACCGGCGTCCCGCTGAACGCCAGCATGGCGAGCGGCGCTTCCTGCGCAGGGCTGAAACTCTCCGGCGCGTTGGCCCAGCCCGCGGCCTCAACAAGCTCGACCACCGTATTGGAGAGGTATGGCCCGGTGGCAAGCAGGTCAGTCCACTGGAGGGGAACCTCATAGTTGGCAACAATTCCACGCCCTGTGGACCAGTCCGGATATGAGTCCATCACAACTCCGGTCGGAATACTTGCCGTGTCAAAAGTCTGCACGCCAAGCGACATCACCTTCAGGCCGGCATCCTCCGCCACATCCATGATGGTCTCAGCCAAATTTACTCCCGGAGTCCACGCGCTGACACCCCACGGGCTGGCCGACTGTGTGTTGTCGTGAAAGGTGTTGTTCGTGACGCCATTTATCGCGGGGGGTGCGCCGGTGATCAGCGCCGTCCAGCCGGGGCCGGAGTTGGCCGGGACATTGGGGATCATCCCGCCGTCAGCCTCAACGCCGGTTGCGAGAATCTCTGCGTAGGTCGGCATAATGCCGTCTGCGACGAACTGCTTCATCAGGTCATGACGCATCCCGTCTGAAATTACCACCAAGGCACGTTCGCCGGATGCCGCGCCGGCTGGCGCGGGGGCGTGTCCCGACGGGATTGCAAACCCAACCGCAAGCACCAAACAGATCAGGAGTACCAAGACTTGCCTTGCGTGGCTTTTCATAAGTCTTCTCCCTGCGCACATGGGCGCAAAAGTATTCCCCGCGCGACCCGCATCCCGTTTGGTGCATTCACATTTTAGCCGCTCCGCACAGCATACGCCCAAGTGAAGCGAATAAGAATGAGGAAGAACAGCCAGAAAGAACTGCGGAGAATCTGACGAGGTTACACTATGGCTTCAGGTGGTGCGATCATTCTCCACCCGCTACTGGCGAGGTAGCCTTGTGTCGGGCAGAAGTGCAACGCGTTCAACTTAATACCATCCAATTCTTGGATGCAAGTCCAATAATTATCGAAAAAGCGCCGTACCCCCCACCTTCATGTGTGGGGATATAAGGCGCGCTTATGATTGTGCGAAACGCACAGAAATGATACCCTCAGGCCTTGCGCAAAACCTTCAAATACCGCCTCTTTCCGACCGCCGCCCAGCGCACCGCTCTGCTGCGCGCGCTGGATGCCTGTCGCTGGGTCTACAACCAGACCCTCGAAGCGCGCCAGGCGGCCTGGGAAGAACGGCAGGAGAGCCTCTCACGCTACGGCACCATCAGGCTGCTGCCTGGCTGGAAAGCCGAACAGCCCTGCCTGCACGACGCCTTTTCGCAATCGCTGCAAGAGGCGTGTACGCGCGTAGACCTGGCGTTCCTGGCGTTCTTTCGCCGCGTCAAGGCAGGCGAGAAGCCCGGCTCTCCGCGCTTCAAGGGACGCGGCTGGTATGACAGTGTGACCTATCCGCAGTACGGCAACGGTGTGAGGCTGGCTGGCGACCGGCTCATCCTGTCGAAGGTCGGGGCTGTGCGCGTCAAGCTGCACCGCCCGGTCGAAGGGACCATCAAGACGGTCACGCTCCGCCGTGACCGTGTGGGCAACTGGTCCGCGTGCTTTGCGTGCGCAGTGGACCCCTGCCCGCTGCCGCTGTCGCCCGAAGTCGTGGGCGTGGACCTCGGCCTGCAGACCTTCGCCACGCTGTCTACGGGCGAGTGCATTCCCCGCCAGCGGTGGATGAAGCGCGACGCGCAGGACATCGCCCGCTTGCAGCGCCAGAAGGAACGCTTCCCGAAGGGCAGCCCGGAACGCCGCAAGGTCCTGCGCGCGCT
>JADLHR010000420.1 GCA_020848665.1 Anaerolineae bacterium | reverse complement strand
GCGATCTACCGCACGCTGATCCCGGACTGGGTCTTCGCGCAGTTCGATATCGATCCCGATACGCTGACGGTTGGCGGGCGCCCGGTGATTGAGTTCCGCTGCCCGCCTGGCAGCCACGCGCTTGAGCTTTCGGTGCGCCACCAGCCGGATGCGCTCGATCCGGCGCTGTATCTGCACCTGGCCGATACTTTCCACAACCAGCTTGTCGTTCTGCTGGCGGTGGTCAATGACCCCCAGGCGCCGCGCTTCGACATCGATCGCAACGAGCACGGGGTATCCACGCAGCTCGGCACAGCAGGACGCAATATCCCGGAGGAGGTCCGCGCGCTGCGCGCCGGTCTCGCACCGGGACAGGTCCGGCGGGGATTGCGCGTTTTCCGCACCGGTATCCCCACCTTCGAGCTATTCGTCAAGAAGATGGGCCATACGATGTTTTTTATCGAGCCGCTGTTTTATCACAACGCGATTGTCTTCGAGCGTTTTGGCTTCGCCTATTCGCGCGGGCTGCGGCTGATGGAAGCGATCCATGCTGAATTTCAGCCCGGTGGGGCGCTGCACGCGCGCCTGACCGGCGAAAACCCCTTCCGCGCATCGAACGCCTGGAAAAGCATCGCCGGGCGCTCGTGGGCGATTCACGACGGTGTTCTGGACCAGCCCTTTACCGACGTGCAGATGTACAAGCGCGTCGGCGAGCGCGCCCAGATCGAGACCTTTCCCGGTGCCGCCTGGTAAGGCGGTTGCCCGGCGCGGAGGGCGGTGGTAACATCGTGCCCATCAGCCGCCGTAGCTCAGGGGACAGAGCGCTAGTCTTCGGAACTAGGCGTCGCGGGTTCGAGTCCTGCCGGCGGCACTACCCAGCCGCTTCGCGTGGCGGTTGATCGCGCCCCCTCCCAATGTTACAATTCCGCTGCCATGCACTCTCGTCGCGCGCTCGGCGGAAGGGCGCGCTCCATCACAAATCAGGACATCGGCCAGATGAGCGACAGCAGTTTCCAGCGCCGCAAGCGCGTCCTTTCGGGCGTTCAGCCCTCCGGCAACCTGACGATCGGGAACTACCTCGGCGCGCTGAAGCAGTGGGCGCGCGAGCAGCACCGCTTCGAAAGCTTCTTCTGCGTCGTCGATCTGCACGCGATCACAACCCCCTACGACCCCGCCGTGCTGCGCGCTAAAACCCGCGAGGTTGCCGCGCTGTATCTCGCCAGCGGGATCGACCCGGCCATCTCGACGATCTTTGTGCAGTCGCACGTCCCGGCGCACAGCGAGCTGGCGTGGCTGCTGAACTGCATCACGCCGCTGGGCTGGCTGTATCGTATGACGCAGTTCAAGGACAAATCCGCCAAGCAGCAGGCTGAGTCGGTTGGCGCCGGGTTGCTGGCCTACCCGGTCCTGATGGCCGCTGACATCCTGCTGTATCAGGCCGATGCCGTGCCGGTAGGCGACGATCAGCGCCAGCACCTGGAGATCACACGCGACCTGGCGCAGCGCTTCAATCACCTGTTTGGCGAGACGTTCACCATTCCAGAGGCGATGATCCCGCTGGCAGGTGCGCGCATCCGCGCATTTGATGATCCGACCGCCAAGATGAGCAAGAGCGAGGCTTCTGAGTATCACGCGGTGCACCTGCTCGACTCGCCCGATAAGGTAAAGAAGACCGTTCTGCGCGCGGTGACTGACTCCGGGCGCGAGATCGCCTTCTCCGGCGACCCGGAGCGTGCTGGCGTCAATAATCTGCTGGAGCTGTACGAGGCGCTCACCGGACAGTCGCGTGACGTAATTGAGGCGCATTTCGCCTCAGCGCGCGGCTACGGCGACCTGAAAAAAGAGGTTGCCGCCGTTCTGATCGAGACGCTGGAGCCGATCCAGGCGCGCTATCGCGAGCTGACCCGCGACGACGCCTACATCGACGATCTGCTGGCGGAAGGCGCGGCGCGCGCCGCCGAAGTCGCCGGCGCGACGCTGGCGCTTGTGCACGAACGAATGGGGTTCCTCAAAGCACGCGCGTAGCCTCGCGCAGGAGCGCCGATGATGGCCGATCACTGGCTCGCTTCGCTGCCCCCGGTTCAGGGATGCTTGTTCTGTCATTCCGAAGGCGCGGTCAGCGTCGAAGCTGGGCGGTCGCGCCTGGCGCGCGGTGGCGGTCTGCCCGTGATCAGGTGCAGCCATTGTGGCGCCGTTGCGGAGCTGGACGCGCTGCCGGAACGCGCGGAATGGCGCATCCGCTACCGCAAAGTGAACCAGGCAGATCGGTACTATTACGTCGCCCAGCAGTTTGGCGGCGGCGAGTGGTTTGATCGCGCCGCCGCGCTCCAGATCAGTACGAACGGCTATGTCCAGCGCCAGCGTGTGCGCCAGACTGCCACAGGCGATCTATCGTGGCTGGCCCCCCTGACGCTGGACCCGCTGCCGCTCTTCATCAGCCAGAATGAGGTGACGTGGCTGGAGTTGCGCGGGGTCACGCTGGCGCGTCTGGCGTCGCAAACGTGGATTCTTCGGTCAGGACAGAGCGAGATCATTGACTCTGGCAAGTTGTACGTCACCAGCCTGAAGCTGCACTTGCTGGGGCAGCGCCGTGACTGGCCGATCGCCTGGGCGGATGTGTCCGGCAGCAGCTATGACGCCGGTGCGTGGCAGATCGGGGTCGAGGGCGGCGACCAACCGCGTGCGCTGATTGCACAGCGCGCTTCGAACGAGATGGATCCGCAGTTGATTGTCACGGTTATTGAGCATCTACGACAGCGTTAATGGCTGGGCTAATTTGACGACTGCCCGGCTGGGTAGCTTGACAACGTTTCGCTAGTTGCCTATACTGAAACGTGTAGTGGTGAATAGACATCCCACCACCCCACCCGCTTGAGCGTCGCGTCTCCCCACACGCGACGCTCGCTTTTTGCCTGGAATTACGGCGCCCAATCCGCCCGCTAAACAAACAG
>JADLHR010000419.1 GCA_020848665.1 Anaerolineae bacterium | reverse complement strand
GTGCAGGTTATCGACCGCTCGGCGCTGATCCTCGACATCTTCTCGCAGCACGCCCGCACGCGCGAAGGCGCGCTCCAGGTCGAGCTGGCGCAGTACGAGTACCGGCTGCCGCGTCTGACCCGCCAGTGGACGCACCTCGCACGCCAGGCGGGGGGCGGGGCGGCGCGCGGCGGCGCGGCGGGCGTTGGGCTGCGCGGCCCCGGCGAAACGCAGCTTGAGGTTGACCGCCGCGAGATTCGCCAGCGCATCACGCGCCTCAAAGGCGAGCTTGAAGCGGTTCGCGCGCACCGCCAGCGCCACCGCACGCAGCGCCTGCGGGCCGGAATCCCGACCGTCGCGCTGGTCGGCTATACCAACGCCGGAAAATCCACCCTGCTGAACGCGCTTTCCGGGGCCGATGTTTATGTCGCCAACCAGCTTTTCGCCACGCTCGATCCGACCACGCGCCGGATCGACCTGCCAAGCGGGCGTGTCGTGCTGCTGTCGGACACGGTCGGGTTCATCCAGAAGCTGCCGGTGACGCTCGTCGCCGCCTTCCGCGCCACGCTTGAGGAGGTGGTCGAGGCCGATTTGCTGCTGCACGTGGTGGATGTCAGCGATCCGCACGCCTGGGAGCAGATCGATGTGGTCGAAGACACGCTGGCCGAATTGGATGCAACGCGAATTCCCAAAATCCTGGTGCTGAATAAAATTGATCGTGGAGAACAGCCGCTGCCGCCCGCGCTGGATGACCTGGGCTACCGCGCCGTCATCCGCACCTCGGCCACCAGGGGCAGGGGGCTGGACGATCTGCTGGAAGCCATCGGCCAGGCGCTGCGCGATACGCTGGTTGCGCTGACGGCGCTGATCCCATATGCGCAGGGTGAGCTGTTGGCGGCGATTCACGAGGCGGGCATCGTGCAGAGCGAGGCGCATTCTGAGCGTGGCGTCGAGGTCAAGGCGCTGGTCCCGCCCCGGCTGGCGGGGCGCCTGGATGCTTATCGGAAGATATAACATAATCTTATCATTCATCTATAGTTCTTATGTGTAGCCATCAGAAAGGCTGATCGCGGCCATGTTCCGTCCCGCCTCGCACCGGATCGACTCCTCGCGGCGCTTCAGCCGGCTGATCAACCGCTTCTCTTCGCTGATGGCAACGCAGCGCGGCCTGCTGCTGCTGATCGGGACCGTGCTTGTCACGCTCGGCTTCGCCGCGCAGGGGCTGGTGATTGTCCTGCTCGTCTCGCGCTACGCCTGGTCGAGCGCGCTGTACTGGCTGTGCCTGCCGTCGGCTCTGCTGTTCCTCGGCGTGCTGGCCGGATTTGTCGGGATCATGCTCGCCACGCCGCTCGGCCAGGGTTATAAGGATAAGTGACGCCCGCGCTTCTCTCTCGTCTATGTCTCGTCACCAGGGCCGGGCAGGCCGATTTTTCGCGCCGCGTCGTCCACGCGCAGCGGATCGGTGTGCGCGTAGTAGGCCCGTGTCGTTTCCACCGAGCGGTGGCCGAGATAGTCCTGCACCACATCAAGCGGCGTCCCGGCGTTGATTAGCTGCGTGGCGCGCCAGTGCCGAAAATCGTGCGGCGTGATGCTTTTCAGGCCCAGGGCGCGCGCGGCGTGCTGCACCACGCGCCAGGCGACGGTGCGGCCCATCCGCGCGCCGTCGTAGCGCCGATCGTGGCTGACGAACAACGCCGCGCGGCCTTTCGTCGCGCGCAGAGACGCGCCGCGCGCCTCAAGATACTGCCGGATCGCGGGCAGCGCGTGCAGAAAGCGAAGCTGGTAAGTGTGCCCGCCTTTGGCGCTGACCTCAACGCGCAGCACCTCGCCGCGATCCAGGTAGCGCACCGGGAAATCGTCCACATCGAGGCTCAGCACCTCGCTGATGCGCCCGCCAGACTCAGCCAGCGCGTGCAGCAGCGCACGGTTGCGCAGGCGCGTTAGCTCCCAGCGGTGGATGCTTTCCGGATCGGCGTCTGGTTTTTGCAGGCGGGGCGGGCGAGGCTGCCGGTCGAAATAGGTGATCAGCTCCTCGATGTGATCGGGTGGCTGTGGCGGGCCGCTGCGGCGGGGCCGTCCGCGTAGCTCGTCGCGCACAATGCGCTTGGCTTTGGCGAGCGGGAACTGCGCTGGCAGCCAGCCGTGATCGTCCATGAACTGGAACCAGTTCTGGATACCCGCCAGCCGCAGCTCGAGAGTGGCGACCTGGTAGGGGCGCTTGTCCCTGGGTGCGCCGGAGCTTGCGGAGAGCATCCATTCCGCGAAGTGCAGGAAGATTGGTGCATCCTCGGCGATCAGGGCGCTCAGCGGCGTGTCGTCCGGGGCGACAGATACGCGCCCGTGAATCGGCAGGCGTCCGCGCTGCGCGCGATCGCCCAGGAAGTCGAGGAACAACTCGATCGCGCGGGCGTAGGCGGCAATGGTGTTGGCCGATTTAAGCGTCGCCCGCTGGAGATAGGCGTCGCGCCCGGCCCCGAACGTGCGTTCTATCGAGATGGTTGTGTTCTGCGAACGAACGTTCTGTAATGCGACGCCGTGATCGCGCGTTGCGTCGATAATGTCCAGTTCGTGCACGAACCAGGGCAGCGGCTCGGTAGGACGCACCATGATCGGATACAGGCGAATACCGCGCTGGCGCGCGCTGAGGCAGATATCCCGCAGCGCACCGGACTCAGCGCTGTGCGGGCTGATCAGCGCGACGACTGCGGATGTGGCAGCCGGATCAAGATCGGCGCTGCCGGGTTTGAACGTGTCATCCGAAATCAGGCGCGGCGGGTCTGACGAGCGATCCTGCAAGCGGCGCGCATAATGCCGGGCGAGCGCCGTGTCCGGCACGCTGTGAGCGATGATAATCTGCGCCATCTTCACCTCATTCATGTGACATAAGACTATCCCGCGCTACATTTGATAACTTATGTTACACCTATATCCAGATGAACACAAAAGCCGCGCTCTGCTCCGTCGCAGACCGCCTGTCGATTTTCCTGACGTGTGGAACCTGCCGGTTGTTCTGGCGCTCTGCGCTGCCAGGCGATGATCACGATGAACCACGTGCCTCTGGCGCTGCTGGTAACTCGCTCCGGTCCGAAGGTTGAGGCGGCTCCCACGTGAGGCGAGAACCGGGATATTCCCCTGCAACAAACCACTAATCCGGAGTGTAATACTTCTATATCTCGTTTTGATAGTTATAGGGTATGTTCTTTGCTCAGCGCGCAGGCGATTGCCAGGGCGATTCCGGCCTGCCCGCGTCCTGATTCGTTACCCGCGCCGCGACGAACAGCCAGTCCGAGAGCCGATTAAGGTAGCGCAGCGCCTCGTCGTTGACCGCTTCCTGCTCGCTTAAGGCCACCAGCCAGCGCTCGGCGCGGCGACAGACGGTCCGCGCCTGGTGCAGAAATGCCCCGCCGAACGCCCCACCCGGCAAAATAAAGTTGCGCAGCTCCGGCAGTGCCGCCTGCCACGCGTCAATCTCCGCTTCGAGCCGCGCTGTCATCTCTGGCATGACGCGCACCAGCCACTTGGGCTGCGTGTCGAGCGGCGTGGCAAGGTCCGCACCGACGGTAAACAATTCCGCCTGGACACGGATTAGCGGCGCGGCGACCGATCCCCCTACCCCGGCGGCGGCTGCTAGCCCCAGCACCGCGTTAAGTTCGTCCACCGTGCCATAGGTGTGCAATCGCAGATGGCTCTTGCTGACGCGACCCCCGGCGAACAGGCTTGTTTCCCCCTCGTCCCCGCTGCGCGTGTAGATTTTCATCCTGGCTCCTCGTGACCTGTCGCAGGCATTTCCGGCTCGATTAGCAGCGGCAGACGAACACGGACGGTCGTTCCTTGCCCTGGCGCGCTTTCCAGCGCGACTGTGCCGTGATGCGACCGCACAATCGTCTGCACCAGACTCAGCCCCAAGCCGGAGCCGCCGAGCGGCCCCGTGCCGGGACGCTTTCCACGATAGAACCGGTCGAAGACGCGCGGCTGCTCCTCTGGCGCGATGCCGATTCCCGTATCCACGACCGCGATTTCGACGTAGCGCCCGGCAGTCTGCGCCCGGACGGTGACGCTGCCCCCACCCGGCGTGAACTTGAGCGCGTTGTCCACGAGGTTGGCAAACGCCTGCCCAAGCTGCTGCGCGTCGCCCAGCACCGGTGGGATTGGCTCTGGCGCGTCGAGGCGCAGCGTCAGATGGCGGGTGTGCGCCTGGCTGCCCATTTCGATCACAACGCGGCGCAGGATTTCGTCCAGGGCGCACGGCTCCAGCGCAGGCGCACCGGACTCCGCACGTTCCAGATTGAGGATGCCGCTGATGATCCGGTACATCCGATTCAACTGCGTCCAGATGGTGTTAACATACTCGCGCATGTCGTCGGTGAAGACTGGCTGGCCGTCCTCAGTCAGCAGCTCCAGGTAGCTCATCGCGGCCTGCAGCGGGTTTTTCAGATCGTGGCTGGTCATCTGGATCATCTGACTCTTGAGCCGGTCCAGCTCCTTGAGCTGCGTTACGTCGTTCAGCACGCCGACCCAGCCGACCGTGCGTGGCTTGTTGATCGCGGCCACGTGGCAGAGAAACGTGCGTCCTTGCGCGCTCAATTCGTAGATGAACACGCGCTGGCGGCGCAGCGTTCGCAACGCCTCGCGCCGGTTGGGTGGAAAGAACGCGCGTGGCGCGAGCGCGGTCAGGCGCTGCCCGGCGGAAGCGATCTCCTCTTGCCCCAGCAAAGCGGCCGCTGCCGGATTGGCGAACAGCACCCGCAGCCCGCGATCGATCGCGATCACCGGATTCTCGGTGCTGGTCAGCACGGTTTCAAGCTGACTCATCGCCCCGGCGAGATCAGATGATAGCTCGCGCTCCGCCTCGAACAAGCGGCTGTTGGTGATCGCTACCGCCGCCTGCGGGCCAAGCAGCTCCAGCAAATGCATGTCGTCACGGTTAAACAGACGGCCCTGCTGGCCCTGCGCGACCAGCAGCACGCCGACAACTTCGCCGCCGAACATCAGCGGCGCGGCAATCACCGCCCCGAACGCTTTCCCGGCCCAGGGCATGTCCTGCGAGCCTTGCCACTCGCCGTGATAGTTGTCTACCCGGCGGCCCCGCCGCTCCAGCGCGACCGTGCCGACCACCGCCTGCCCCAGCGGAATCTCGATCCC
>JADLHR010000418.1 GCA_020848665.1 Anaerolineae bacterium | reverse complement strand
GCCGAGTCCTATCTCGCCTTTCTCAAGGCGGGGTCGTCGCTCTACCCGCTCGACGCGCTCAAGCTGGCAGGGGTCGATATGACCACTTCGGCGGCGGTCGAAGCGGCCTTCGAGGTGTTGGCCGGATATGTGGACCGGCTCGAAGCGCTCACGGCCTGAGGCGCAGAGCCAGCGCCACCGGTTCAAAAAACTGCCGCGCAGGGGTACTACCTGCGCGGTAGCGCGTTTGGGCCTTCAGAATTGGCGAAGGCTACAGTTCGCTCAGCGTGCGGTGAATGTCGCGCGCCGCTCGCAGCGCGCCGCGCACCGCTGTACTGACGAGGTCCGGGCCGGTCACCCCGTCGCCCGCCGCCCAGACGTTGGGCAGGCTTGTGCGGCCCGTGAGCGGATCGGCGCTGATCAGGCCCCAATCGTGCGTCTCAAGTCCTTCAGTCGTCTTGCCGAGCAGAGGATCGGGCCAGTAGCCGAGCGCCAGGATCGCGGTGTCTGCCTCGACAATGTGCTCCGACCCTTCCAGCGGGACCGGGCGACGGCGCCCGCTCGCGTCCGGCTCACCGAGCGTCATCTGGATCAGCTCGATGCCAGTGAGCCGTCCAGCGTCATCGCCTACGAAGCGAACCGGCGCGGTGAGCCAGGCGAACTTCGCGCCTTCCTCACGGGCGTTGGCCCGCTCCACCCGGCAGCCGGGCATCTCGCCTTCGGTACGGCGATAGGCGCATGTCACGTCGAGCGGGTATTCCTGCTCGCGCTGGAGCCGCAGCGACGAGCGCACGCAGTCCATTGCCGTATCGCCGCCGCCGAACACAAACACCCGCCGCCCGACCGGAGGCTTACCATCCTCTACCAGTGCCTCAGGCTTGAGGGCATCAGGAACGTTCGCACGGATCAGGAACTCGCCCGCCTGATACACCCCATCCAGCTCGACGCCCTCCCATTTCGCCGGAGCATCGACATTCGCACCGACGCCAGCGAACACCGCATCGAACTGCTCGCACAGCGCCTGAAGCGAAATATCCCGGCCGACACGTGTGTTCGGCACAAACGTGATTCCGAGCGCCGAAAGCTGCTCGATCTTCCGCACAACCCGGTCTTTGCTGAGCTTGAACGCTGGAATCCCGTAGATCAGCAGGCCGCCGGGATGTGGATTCGCGTCGTAGACGGTCACGGCGTGCCCTTCGCGGCGCAGCGCCTCAGCGGCTGCCATGCCCGCTGGCCCAGCGCCGATCACCGCCACCCGACGGCCGGTGTCCGGTGCGACCTGACCGAGTGGGATTCCCTCGACGGCATACTGCAATTCGATCACAAACTTTTCGAGCTTGCCGATCTGGATCGGTGTGTTGCACACGCCGCCGCCGTGCGTGCACGAGCCTTCGCACAGGCGCTCCTGCGGGCAGACCCGGCTGCAAATCTCCGGGATGGGGCTGGTCTGGCGGAACACGTTTGCTGCTTCCAGAAACTGCCCCTCCTCGATCAGGCGCAGCGCCGTCGGAATATCGTTTCCGAGCGGGCAGGCAAGCTGGCACGGCGCCGGATCGGGGCACTGGATACAGCGCGCCGCTTCAATACGAGCGATCTCTGCGTCATAGACGGAATAGATTTCCTCGAAATGAGTCAGGCGTTCGTCGGCGGCCTGCTTTGCCACCGGCTGCACCGGAGCATGCGCCCGCGCCTTGCGGTCGATTTCGAGCGACGCCCAATCACGGGTCATAGGGGGGTCCTCACCGGTAATCAAGAGAGAGGTTAATAACATGCGGCCGATACCTTAGCGTTACAGTAAAGCATTTTGCCCCGCGCGCGATAGTGCCGGTTGTCGTGTCTTCGGGGTGCACAGTTTCGCCCGCGCGCTCGCGCCGATGCGCGCCTGGATAAGTGCCGGCCCTCACTACTCTGCTGCGGATAAAGCAGTATACTGGCATTATCAGATATCTCGCCGGAGACATCGCAGACAACGCTGGGGCTGGCTGCTCCACCACAGGGACGGGAGAGGGGAGGTGCTGTTTGCGCCTGATCCACGCTCCTGGGCTGGTGCCCACCCATGAAGAGCTGCGCGCCAACTTTCGCATACTGATGCTCTGGCGCTGGACAACCGGCGCCGGTGCGCTGGCGCTGGCGGGGTTCGGCGCGCTGATGCCGGGGACGGAGTTCGCCCCCTGGCCCCTGGTAGCAGTGGGAACTGCCCACCTGCTCTATAACGCGCTGGTCTGGAGAGCGCTGCGGCGCTCTGGCCGCGAACTGGTGGCGCTCGCCTACGGTCAGGCGCTGCTGGACCTGGCCTCGCTGCTGGCGATTTTTCACTTCACCGGCGGCGTCGAAAGCCCGTGTATCATCTACTTCGTGATCCACCTCTTCGGCACAGCGCTGATTCTCTCCGCGCCCGGCGGCGGATTGCTGGCGCTCACCGCCACCGCTTTGATGACGCTCATCGCCCGTCTCGAACACAGCGGCCGCCTCCCGCATATTGACGTGTGGGGCGTGACGGGGTTGTACCAGAACATGTGGTTCTCGATCACCGCGCTGTTGGCGTTCGTGCTGACCACGCTGCTGCTGTTCACGCTGGCGATCGCGGTCGCCTCGCGGCTGCGGCGGCGCGAGCAAGAAGCCACTGCGCTCTATCAGGCCGCGCGCGTGATCACGTCGTCGCTGGAAGTCAATGCGGTTCTCAGCCGGTTGCTGGCGACGTGCGCACAGGCGCTGAAAGCCACCGCCGGGATTGTGCGGCTGCTGTCATCGGATGGCATTACCCTGGAGTTCGCCGCCGGGTATGGGCTGAGCGAAGGACACGCCGGACAAAACGCGGTGCGGATTGACCAGAGTCCGGTTGACCTCCAGGCGGCGCGTGGCACAACCGTGATCATCGCCGATACCCGATGCCAGGCAGAATCCACGCCCCGCGAGGCGGCTCCGTCAGAGGACTTCCTGTCTGGCATCGTCGCGCCAATCCCCGACGCCAGCGGGCGCGTGCTCGGCGTGCTGCGCGTCTATCACAACACCGTCGAGCATTTCAGCGCCGCCGACATCCCGTTTCTGACCGCGATGACAGCGCAGGCCGGGATTGCCCTGTC
>JADLHR010000417.1 GCA_020848665.1 Anaerolineae bacterium | reverse complement strand
GCTGCGCACCCACGCGCTTGACGTGCGCAGCCTGTGGGCCGACGAGGGCTGGACACTTGTGCTGACCGAGGGGCCGGGCCTCGGCGACGTGACACGCACGCTGGCCGCCGATCAGCATCCCCCGCTGTATTTTGTGGCGTTTCGCTTGTGGCGCACGCTGACCGGCGAGTCCGAGTTCGCGCTGCGCTATTTCAGTGTGCTGTTCAGCATGGTGGCGGTCGCGGCGATCTATCCGCTGGGGCGCGCGCTGTTCACCCCGCAGACCGGGCTGCTAGCTGCGCTGCTGCTGGCGCTGGCCGATCTTCCGATTGATCTTGCGCAGGAAGTGCGGCACTACAGCCTGCTGGCGACGCTGGCAATCGTATCGAGCGTGTTCTACGTGCGGTGGTGGCGTTACAGGTCGCGGGCCAGCCGGATCGGGCACGTGCTGGCGTCGCTGGCACTGCTGTACACGCACTATCTCGGCGCGTTCGTGCTGCTGGCGCAGGGCGCGCACCTGATCGCCTTCGGGCGCAGGCGGCGCCTGCTCGACGGGTTGTTTCTATTCGCGGCAATCGGGCTGGGCTTCCTGCCGTGGGCGCCAGTTGTTCTCGAACAGAACCGCGTCCGCTGGGAGGACCCGCTGTATTACCGCAACTCGGTCCCGAACAGCGTTGAGACGTATCGCGCGGTGCGCACGGCGCTGCTCGGCAGCCATTATGTCCTGCTGTTCGCGCTGCTGCTGCTGGGGCTGGTGTACGTGGCCTACCGGCGGCGTGGCGATCTGGACACGATCCGCATACGGTTGCGTCCGCTGTGGCCTGCGGCGTACCTGGCGCTGTGGATCGCGCTGATGGTCGGACTGACGATCGTCATCAACGCCCGGCGGCAGTTCCTGACCGAGCGCAACTTTGTCGTGATCGTGCCGCCGATGCTGGCGCTGATCGCGCATGGGCTGACAAACTTGCAGCGGGTCGGGCGTGGGCTGCTGGTTGTGGTGATCGTCTTTGTCAGCCTGACGACGGTGGACGCACGCCGCAACTACCCCGATTGGCGGACCGTCACGCGCAACATCACCGCTTATCACCAGGGGACCGAACCGGTCCTGATGGACGTATGGGTTGGCGATTTTCCTGTGCGCTACTACGTCGAGCAGCAGATGGGCGAGGATACACCAGCCATTTCGCTGCGCGAGTGGCGCACCCGCTACGGGGCCGAATTCCTGCCACGCCTGTTGGAGCTGATTCGCCCGCTCGACACCTTCTGGCTTGTGTACTGGGGTGACGCGCCGATGGACGAGTACGGCGCGCTGTTTACTGACGCGGGGTTCGAGCAATCCGCTGCGCTTCGGGTGGACCACCTCGGCACGCCGCTGTACAGCTATCGCTACGACCGCACGCCATCCGGCGAGATCGCCCAGTTTGGCGACCTGTTCACGCTGCGGCAGGTGGCGACGCCTGAACGGGCCTCGCCTGGCGAGACGATCCGCGTCTTTCTGTGGTGGAGCGCCGAGCAGCCGGTACCGGTCGATTACAGCGTATCGGTCGTCGTGCAGGACGCGCAGGGCAACATCATCGCCCAGGCGGACGGCTCGCCACTCGACGGTCAGGCGCCGACCAGCGGCTGGCCTCCCGGCGCGCTGCGGCTGGACGTGCATCGCCTCGCGCTCCCCGCGACGCTTTCGCCGGGTGATTACGGCCTGGTTGTGCGCGTCTATTGGTACATGGATCCACAGCCGCTGCCTGTGTCTGTCACGGGGCGGACGGCGGGTAATCACGCGGTGATCGGATCGCTCAGAATCGAGCCGTAAGGATCGTGGCCTGTGCCCGGAAACACAAGGACCGCGCGGATCGCGGTCCTTCTATTTGAGTTGGACGGGGTGGGGAAGAGATGCTCTAGGGTAAGCGGGATTTGGGCCGGGAGCATATCCAACTCAAATACAGCTTCAGCATAACGAGCCTCCGTTACATAGCATATTACGTGTTTATCAATAAATCTCTGGCGCAAACAGTGCAGAGTGACAGGGGGTTAGCGGTACAGCGCCGCTTCGACGCGCTCCAGCAGCGCGCGTGGGGAGAACGGTTTGATAATGTAATCGTCCGCGCCAGCGGAAACACCTGCCTCGACATCAAGTTGCTGGCCGAGCGCGGAGATAATAATCACGGGCGGCGCGCTGGCGCCATACGCTGTCTTGATCGCTTTGCAGACCTCCAGCCCTTCGCGGCCCGGCATCAGGATATCGAGCAGCAGCAGGTCAGGGCGGTCGCGCAGCGCCATCGCAAGGGCTTCGTCACCGTTGGTGGCGGTGGCGACCAGGTGCCCGGCGGTTTCCAGTTTGCGCTGAATCAGCAGCAAAATATGCGGTTCGTCTTCGGCAACTAAGATATGACTCATAACCCTGTCGATTACTGCGGCTGCGCACGCGGCGTGCGGCCTGAGGAACCGTCCAGCAAGCGTGCAGGCGAGGCGCTCCCACCATCACGCGCAGTTGCCGGATGAACTAACTCCATTATAGCCGCACACAATACGGCAGAGAGGCCCAAAACCTGAATTTTGAATGAATTCTGCGGGCACATTTATGTTGCCACGACGTTGCCACGACGCCGCCACGATCATCCCGTCACCATTCGCGCTCGCGCCGGGCCAGCGTCAGTAGCTCGCCAGATGACTGCCGCTCGCTGTCGGGACCGAAAAGGAGAACGTCGAGCCTTGCATCGGAGTTGACTCAAACCAGACGCGGCCCCCTTGCAGTTCCACGAGCGATTTGACAATCGCCAGGCCCAGCCCCGTCCCGCCGATGCCCCGGCTCTCGCTCGTCTCGATCCGGTAGAAACGCTGGAACAGTTTTTCGGCGTCGTCGGGCGCGATACCGATTCCGGTGTCGTGAACGCTGACTATGACGCACGGAAAAATCTGCGCGTGCGGGGCCGTGGCTGGCAGATCGTCCGCCGAGTTGGCGACGAAGGCGCTCACGGCGATCTCGCCGGAATGGATCGTGTATTTGATCGCGTTGGCGAGCAAGTTGGTCATCACCTGCACCAGCCGGGCCGGGTCGGCCCAGATCGGCGGAAGCGTGCGCGGCACGTCGATCGTCAGCGTGTGGCCCCGCTGGTCGAGCTGGATGTGGAGGATCGCGGCGGCCTGATCGATGATCTCCGCGATCATGCACCCTTCTGGCTTCAACTCAATGCGATCGCTGTCGATCCGCGTGATGTCCAGGATGTCGTTGATCAGCGTGATCAGGCGGTCGGCGTTGAACGCAATGATATCGACGTATTCGCGGATTTCGTCGTCAAGCCGGTCTGCGCCGTTTTCGAGCAGCAGATCGCTGAAACCCTTGACCGAGGTCAGAGGCGTGCGCAGCTCGTGCGAGACCAGCGAGATGAAATCGGTTTTCATGCGGTCCAACTCGCGCTCGCGGGTCGCGTCGCGGAAGGCGAAGATACGGCCCAGCAGCACGCCGCTGCGCACGTAGACTGGCAGACTGTACCATACCAGAATACGGCGCTGTGGCTCGGTCAGCTCAAACTCACCGCCGAGGCTTTCGGTGAAATTTCCCGCCAATGCGCTGATCATGTTGGTCATGGCGGCGGGCAGGCCGGGCCGCTCGCCGATGCGCTGCACGAGATGTTCGACCGGCATGCCAAGGATATCATAGCGCGAGATGCCGGTGAAACTCTCGAACTGCGGCGTCGCCATCGTCAGCGTGTCCTGCGTATCGACCAGCAGAATCGCGTCGTTTGTTGCGTCCAAAACTGCTTCAAGACGGTCGCGCTCGTCGTGCAGATCACGCGCCAACTGCCCACGCTGCGCGGACTCGGTGGCGCGCTCCTCGAAGCGCGTGCTCATCACAAGGTGCAGCGCGATCGCCGGGCTAAAGAATTTCAGACGCGCGGCGAGGATCGCTGTATCCGTGCCGGGCCGTACGGTCGCGCGCAGTTCGCCTAGCTGCCGGTCGTGGAACATCAGGGGCACGCTCAGGTGGCTGCCATCTTCTGCGGCGTGCTCGCGCCGTTCGCCTGGCGCCATGATCGCTAGCGACGCAACATCCAGATGGCCGGCCAGGGCGGGGAGGGCTGGATCGACCGCGTCAAGCTGCGTTGCAAGCGCGATCAACCGGTAGAATGCGCGCAAATCGAGTTCGGTGCCTGTCTCGGACAGTGAACGAGGCGGGAGTGCGTCCATGGCCGTCGAATCCGTGCCCTATCCGTTGAAGTCAAGCAGGCGACTGATCAAATGCTTCGGCGCTGTCAGTGTCGTCTCGTTCCGGCTCAAGCGAGCGAAAGCGATAGCCCGTGCCGCGTTCGGTGAAAATATACCGGGGCCGATGGAAGTCCGGCTCGATCTTGCGCCGCAAGCGGTGCATGTGCACGCGAAGCGTGTCCTCATAAATCTCGGCGCGCGGCCACACTCGCGCTAACAGGGTGGCTGACGGGACAACACGCCCTGCGTTGCGCACCAGGATATGCAGTAGCGAGGCTTCCGTCGGCGTCAGTATCACGGTGCGCCCCCGAACCAGCAGCCGGCTGTTGCCGAAATCCACCGACAGGCCTTCATCCACCTCGATCATCGGCGCCTGGGCATAGCTGTGGTCAGCGATGCGGCTCAGAATTCGCTGTACGCGCGCCTGAAGCTCGCGCACCTCGAACGGTTTGGTGACATAATCGTCGGCGTAGCGGCGCAGACCGTCAACGATCATATCCGGCTCATTGATGCTGGTCAGGAAGACGATCGGCACGTCGCCCAGCGCCTTCAGTTTCTCAGCCAGATCGAAGCCATGCATCGACGGCAGCTTGAGGTCGATCAGCGCCAGGTGCGGCAGCCCCGATTTGCGGACATGCTTGAGAACCTGAAGCCCGTCGCGGAAGGCCGATACTTCGTAGCCTTCCACCTCGAACTCGGCGCGCAGCAGCTCGAGCAAGTCCTTGTCGTCGTCGACCATCAGTAGTTTTTGGGGATCGGTGTGCGTCATGCCGGGCCGTCCTTCCCTCCCGCGAAAACTGTTGCCCCTGGCGCGGTGTTGGATTTGTCACGCGGTCTGACCGCGTGCTATGATTCGCGGCGGCTAGTCTTCGGGATGTGTTCGGCTTGAGGCGAACTCTTGATGACAGGCCAAGAGTGTATCACAGTCGGTCAGGAACGGATAGAACCACATGCTAGTTCTTCGCGCTGCCCGTCACCGCCGTCGCCGCCGCCAAGCCCAGGCGCTGACGGCGCCGCGCGTGCTGCGCTGGAGTCTCGCCCTGATCCTGGCGCTGGGCGGCGTGGCTGCGCTCGTTTTGGTCTCCGGCGTGCTGCTGAGTGTGGCGGTGTACCGCCATTACGCGCGTGAGCTGCCGCCCGCCGCTGGCATTATCGCCGCCGAAGAAGAAGCGTTCTTGACGAGCGTGCTCTACGATCGCGCCGGGCAGACGGTTATTTACGAGGTGATCGATCCGCTCGGCGGCGACCGGCGCTGGATCGCCATTGACGCGATCCCGGAGTACTTTCTTCAGGCGACGGTCGCCATCGAAGACGCGAGCTTTTACGCCAACCCCGGCTTCGACCCCGAAGGGATCGCGCGCGCGCTGTGGGTGAACCTGACTGGCGGGCAGGTTCAGGGCGGCAGCACGATCACGCAGCAGTTGGTGCGCAATGTGCTGCTCGACCCCGCAGAACGCCACGAGATCACGCTCGACCGCAAGTTCAAGGAAGTGATCCTGGCGGCGGAGATCTCGCGGCTGTACAGCAAGGATCAGATTCTGGAATGGTACGTCAACACAAACTTCTACGGTAATCTGGCCTACGGCGTCGAGGCCGCCGCGCAGCTTTACTTCAGCAAGCCAGCGCGTGATCTGACGCTGGCCGAGGCTGCGCTGCTAGCGGCCATCCCGCAATACCCGGCGCAGAACCCGATCGACAACCCCGACGCCGCCAAGCGTCGCCAGGAGATCGTGCTTGACGTGATGGCGGGCCAGGGCTACATCTCGCGCGCGCAGGCGAGCGCTGCCCTCGCCGAGCCGCTCGCCGTGCGGCCCTTCGCGGATCGCTTCGACATCATCGCGCCGCATTTCTCGATCTATGCGCGGGCCGAGACCGAGGCGATTCTCAACGATCTTGGCCTGGACGGCGCGCGACTCGTAACGCGGGGCGGGCTGCGGATTTACACCACGCTCGACGTGGACCTTCAACTTCAGGCCGAGTGCGCGGCGCGCAGCTATGTGGCCCGGCTGGACGGGGCCGACCCGCGCGTGACTTACAACACCAGCGCGGGGACTGCCTGCCTGGCGGCGAATTACCTGGCCGAGCCGCTGCCGGAGATGGCTGGGATCGAGCGCGAGGTGACGAATGCGGCGGCGGTCGTGCTCCGCGCCGAGACTGGCGAGCTGCTGGCGATGGTCGGCAGCGCCGATTTCTGGAACACCGGGATCGATGGGAATTACAACG
>JADLHR010000416.1 GCA_020848665.1 Anaerolineae bacterium | reverse complement strand
GGTGCCGGAGATCGTCGAGGTTGGCGCGGATGACGAGGGCCTGGGCACGACGCAGATCGCGATGCTGTGCGTGGGCGCGCTGGCGCTGCTCGGCGTGCTGGCGCTGTTCCTGTCGCGCGTGGTCGGGAGAGGCAGCACGAAAAGCAGCCGTTAGCGATTAGCGAACCTCACCCCTTAACCCCCGGCCCCTTTTCTCCTCTCCGTGAGCGGAGAGGGGCCAGGGGCGAGGTTTGTACGCAGCCGGGGCGGCCTCCGAGAAGGGATCGCCCCGGAACATTATTTATCCCCCATCCTTCCGACCTTCGGTCGGCCTTCCTTCCCCCAGAGCGAGGGAAGGAATAGAACGAGGCGCACACCCCTTCCCTCATTTTGGGGGCAAGGGGCCGGTGGATGGGGGGCTTACTTCAGCGCTAATGCATAGTGCGCTCAAGTAGACAGGCGAGACTCGATGCCCGCGGACTTCGAATACACCTACGAAACAGACCGCCCGGTTGAAGTCGTGTTCGACGGCGGCAGCGTGACCGTCACCCTCGCAGACGGGCGGCGCATCAGCAACCCGCTCGCATGGTTCCCCTGGCTGGAACGCGCAAATGCCGCGCAGCGCGCGAACGTCGATCTGGACGCGTTCAGCGTGTACTGGCCCGATCTCGACGAAGGGCTGGATGTCGAGGGGATGCTGCGCGGTATCGGCCCGCGCTCGTCGCGGGCGGCAGAAGGCGCGGCCAGCGGTTAGCAGGAGCACAAGCGCCGGGGCGGCCTCTGAGAGGGGATCGCCCCGGTGAACAGCGGACGGAGCAAGCTCCGCACCCTACACGCTTTTTGCTGCTTTTTGCTGCTCTTCTCTGCTCTCTGCTGCCCTTAGCCGCTCTCCGCCAGCCGCTCCGCGATCAACTCCACCACGTCCTTCACCGCCGGACCGGCTCCCGCCTCGCCCTGCGCGTCGGTGAACATCCGCAGGCAGAATGGGCAGCCGACCGCCAGCGTCTGCGCGCCGGTGGCCTGCGCCTCGGCGTAGCGCGTCAGGTTGACCCGCGCGTCGCCGTGTTCTTCCTCTTTCCAGAACTGCGCGCCCCCTGCCCCGCAGCAGAACGAGTTGTTGCGCGTGCGCGCCATTTCATGCACCGGCGCGCCGGTCGCCTGCTCGATCAGCGTGCGCGGCGGCTCGTAGATGCTGTTGTGCCGCCCCAGGTAGCACGGGTCATGGAACGTCACGTTCGCCCCGCCCTGCTCCGGCGTGACCACCAGCCGCCCGGATGCGATCAGCTCGGTCAGATAGTCGGTGTGGTGGACGACTTCGTAGTGCCCGCCGTACTGCGGGTATTCCTTGCCGAGCGTGTGCAGGCAGTGCGGGCACGTCACCAGGATGCGCGGCGGATTGACCTCGTTCAGCGTCTCGATGTTGGCGCTCGCCATCTCGTAGAACAGGTACTCGTTCCCGGCGCGCCGGGCCGAGTCGCCGGTGCAGCGTTCGCGCTCGCCCAGCACGGCGAACCTGACGCCCGCCGCCTGCAAGACCTGCACCAGCGCCCGCGCGGTCTGCTGCGCGCGCGGCTCCAGGCTGGCGGCGCAGCCGACCCAGTACAGAATCTCGTAATCGTCCGTGTCCTCGACGGTCGGCACATCCAGCCCCGCCGCCCACGCCAGGCGGCTCTCGGACATCTGCCAGGGATTGCCGCTGTTCTCCATGCCCCGGAACGCGCCCTGAAGCTCCGCCGGGAAGGTGCTTTCCATCAGCACCTGGTCGCGGCGGATGTCCATGAGGTCAAACATCGGCTCGTTGCCAACCGGGCAGATTTCGACGCAGGCGCCGCACGTCGTACAGGCCCACACCGCCGAGGGTGAAGTGGCGAAATCCAGCAGCGGGCGTGGAGACTCGGCACCTTCGGCGAAGGCGCGCAGCATCCCGCGCAGCTCGGTGCGCTTGTTGACTTCGAGCGCGGCGGGCGACAGCTCCTTGCCTGTAACATAAGCCGGGCAAACGTCCTGGCAGCGGTTGCACATAATGCAGGCGAAGGCATCGAACAGGTGCGTCTGCTGCAAGTGCTCAAGCCTGGCCGCGCCAAACTGCTCGCGCCCCTCGTCCTCGAAGTCGATCGGGTCCAGCGCGCCGAGCGCCGCCCGGTCAGGCCGCGAAAAGAAGTTGAGCGGCCCCATCAGCAGGTGAATATGCTTGCTGTACGGGAAGTACGGGATGAACGCCAGGATCGTGCCGAGCGCCAGCCACCAGGTGACGTGCAGCCAGGCGTCGAGCGCGCCGAAGCTCAGGCCGTCCCACAGCCGGGCGATCAGTCCGGCGGCGGGCTGCCAGGGGTCTCCGGCGCGGTCCGCGACCCAGAACGAGCGGCCCAGGAAGCGTGAGCCGACGTGGATCAGGATGAACAGGCCGACAATCAGCGAGTCGCGGCGGATGCCGGGCAGCGCGCGCTCGTGGAGAGGCACATTGGCGTGATAGGTCAGCGCGGGCGCGTAAACCACGAAGCGCCGCACGAGGAAGTAGATCACCCCCGCCAGCGTCAGGACGCTCAGCGCGTCGCCCAGGAAGCGGTAGACGCCGCCCACCAGCCCGAAGCCGAGGAAATGCACGTCGAAGAAGCCCTCGAGCAGGTCGCCGGTGTTAACCAGCACGTAGTAGAGGAAGCCCCAGACGATAAACAGGTGCACCACGCTGGTAGCGGGCCGGGCGCGCAGGACGGTGCGCTGCGTCAGGGCGACCTCGACCGCGCGGAAGACGCGCCGGGGCAGATCGTCGAAATACAGCCGCCCGTCGCCGCGCCGGATCGCGCCGCTCATCCAGCGAAAGCTGAGCCACGCGAGGCCGAGTGTCCCCGCAGCGAGCAGGAAGAACAGAGCCTTTTCGAACGCGGAGAGCATGAGCAACCTCGAAAGCGGTTAGCGGTTAGCGATTTAGCGGTTAGCTACCTCATCCCCGGACCCTCTCTTGGAGAGAGGATTTGAGGGAGGTGATTACCGCTCCGGCGGAGACGCGAGATCGTCCAGAATGTCGCGGCGCAGACGCCCCGCCAGATACGTTTGCAGCCACGTCGTCAGGTGATGGATGATCTCCTGCGGCACGCTCATGGCGAACAACTGCGCCTGCTCGGCCAGCGTCAGACAGCCGCAAAGCTG
>JADLHR010000415.1 GCA_020848665.1 Anaerolineae bacterium | reverse complement strand
GCCCTGCTGGAGCTGGCCTTCACCAATATTCTCGGCAACGCGATCAAATTCACGCCTGACGGCGGCTCGATTACGCTGCGCGCGGAAGTCACGGGCGGGGCGCTGAAGATCACCGTCGCCGATACAGGGGTTGGGATCGCGCCGGAAGATCACGAGGCGATTTTCGACCGCTTCTACACGGCGGGCGATACGCAGCTTCACTCTACCAGCAAGACGGCGTTTCGAGGCGGCGGGCTGGGGTTGGGGCTGGCGATCAGCCGGGGGATTGTCGCCGCGCACGGCGGACGCCTCTGGGTCGAAAGCCCCGGCTATGATCCGCGAAATCCGCCGGGCAGCACATTCCACGTGGAGCTGCCGGTCAAGCCTACTCCGCCCGGCCAGGCGTATCGTCTGGCGTGGTAGAGAAGTCGCCCGGCAGACACCCGCTTCCAGGCTTGATCCCACCGTGTGATCGGGCATATAGTGGCAGATAGCGTTTTGCGCAGCGCCGCCGGCGGCGCCTGGCTGTGATCGGCGGCGCAAGTGTGAGGATTGGCCTGAGACAGATGTTCATCCGCGAGACTTTGCGCCGCCGGACGACTCTGGTGGCGGTTTTCAAGACGCAGCGCGCGCTGGTCGAGGCCCTGGACCACCTGCTCGTCCTGGGGCTGGACGACGTGCTCGACATTGGCTACGCCGCGCTGATCACGCGCGACGAGCAGGGGGCGACGACCACAGTCAACAACAATGTCACCCCGCGCGAAGGGCTGTTTTCCGGTGCGGCGCTGGGCCTGACGATCGGCGGCCTGATCATGCTGCTGCTCGGCGCGGGCGATCTGCCGAAGGCCGCGGCTGCGTTGTCGGTGGTGGCAGGCTTGCTGATCGGTGGGGGGATCGGGGCAGCGCTGGGACGCCTGGCCGCGCACCTGGCTGGCTTTGGCTACGAGCCGGGCCTGCTGCGCGATGTCGAGCAGCAGCTTCGTCCGGGGCAGGTCGCGGTGCTGCTTCGAGTTCGCCCGCCGAACGCCCCGCTTCTACGGCGCGAGCTTGGCGCGCGCGGCACGATCATCGGCCCGGCGGGGGAATAGCCACGCGGCGCGCAGTCGTGCTATGCTTTTCTGTCAATGCATCATCGGTCAGCGGTTCGCTGCCAGCGTGAACCGGCGCGCCCGGCTGGCACACTCGACGCGCACGGCCAGAACACCGTCTCTTTATGGCCGCAGGGGAACACTTCAGCAAGCGGGTTCGACCGGCGTGGACGAGGGAGATACCTGCATGGAAACGCAAGCCTGCCCCAACTGTGGGCACGAGAATCTGTCACGCGCGGTCTTCTGTTTCCAGTGTGGGGCCAGGCTCGATGCCCCGCCGATCGTGCGCGGCATCCCCCAGCACCGGCGCTACATCGAAGATGCGATGCGTTATTTGCAGGGCCGCGAGGGTGTGCTCGGCCCCGGCCTGGTGCAGAATCTGCACGAGGTCCGCGCCAAGCTGCCGCCCCCGATCGACGGTGAGCCGGTTATGTGCCTGAGCTGCGGCACGCTCAATCTGCCCCAGGCGAGCTATTGCGTTGGCTGCGGGACGGCGCTGGCGATGCCGGACGACGCCAGCCCGGCGCTGCTGGCGCCGCGCGCCGCCGCGCGCAGCGATGTCGGACGCATCCGCGAGAATAACGAGGACCGGGTCGGGCTGTGGACGCGCTCTGGCGCGGTGCTGGCGCTGGTAGCGGACGGAATGGGCGGCGCGGCGGCGGGCGAAGAAGCCAGCCGGCTGGCGATGGAAGCGATCCAGGCCGATTTTCTGGGGCAGGCGCGGGGCAGCGACCTGCTGCACGAGCTGCCGGATGAAGATATCGTCGAGAAGCTGCGCATCGCGGTGCGGCGCGCCAACCGCGCCGTGATCCACCGCACCAGCGAGCATCCTGAGTTTCAGGGAATGGGCACGACGATGACGCTGGCGTTCGTGCGCGACAGCCGGGCGATCGTCCTGCATGTTGGCGACAGCCGCGCATATCTCGTCAAAGCGCGCCAGGGCTGGATCAACCAGATCACCGACGATCACAGTTTTGTCGAGGCTCTGCTGGCGGCGGGACATATCACGCGCGAGCAGGCGGCGATCCACCCCATGCGCAACGTGCTCTACCGCGCGCTCGGCCAGTTTGACGACACCGACGCTGACGTGTACCGCCGCCAGCTTGAGGAAGGCGACCGGCTGATCCTGTGCACCGATGGGCTGACGCGCAATATCAGCGCCGAGGAGATCGCCGCGATCGCCTGCCGCAGCGATGAGCCGGCGGCAATTGCGCAGGAGCTGGTCGATCTCGCCAACGCGCGCGGCGGGCAGGACAATGTCAGCGTGATCGTGCTGGTGATGGAGCGCGCCGAGGACCTTCCGCCCGGCCAGCGCCCGGACTCCGCGTTGTTCGATACGACCGAAATCGGCCCCTACCAGCCGCCCGCCGTGGAGTCGCAGGAACGCAAGACGCTGGAGCTGCCGGCTCTGCCCAGCGAGGACCGGCAGGGGCCGGAAAAACCCGGCGCGGACGATGAATAGTGTCACGACAGCCAGGCGCCCGCAAGCAGCAGGCGCTTCTATTGTCGGGCCGCGCCACGTGCGGCATCAGGACAGGTAGAACTCGGTCCCGCAGAAGCGGCAGGTCGCCATGCCCTTGCCGGTCAGCTCAATCGCGCCGCCGCAGTTGGGGCATTGTTTCAGGTCGCGGAGCTTGCTCGCCTCGCTGGAATAGAGAATGCCCTCGTCCCACTTGATATAGCCGCTGAAGACGCCCAGGCCCACCAGCGCGTAGATCATGTCGCGCACTTCGGCGCGCGGCACCTGAAGCTCGACCGCGATATCGTCCACGCGCACCTGCCCGCGCGTCTGCACGATGTTGAGCAGCTTGCGCTGCTGGCTCGCGGCCTGCTGCTGCGCCGCCTCGCGCCCGCCGAAGGCGGTCAGGTAGATGCCGCCGCCGACCAGCGGGCCGACCAGCACGATCAGCGCCAGCGCCAGCCCCAGAATGCGCGCCGGACCTGTCAGCCCTTCATTAGAAAAGAGGTACGTCACCGCCACTGCGCCAATGATCACGCCGAAGACGATCAACAGAATCCCCAGCAGCCGGTTAGAGTTCATCCCTATCCCCCGTTCGAAGTGTTAACCTCACCCCCGGCCCCTCTCCAACGTGGAGAGGGGAGCAAGCAGGCCGGGGTTAAGGTGTGAGGTTCGCCGTGCGAACTGCTGCATTTGCCAATTCATTTCGATAAGCCACGCAGCGGTTAGCCCTTAGAGCGTGTTATGCACTTGTGCACCGGGTAAAGCCCCCCATCCCCCGGCCCCTTGCCCCCAAAATGAGGGAAGGGGAGTCCATCCGGCTTTTTTCCCTTCCCTCGCGCTGGGGGAAGGAAAGCCGACCGCAGGTCGGAAGGATGGGGGGGATGGCCTGGAAACCAGACCACGAAGTGCACAACAGCCTCTAGCCAAAAGCTAACCGCTGAAAGCTAACTGCGCTGTTTATCCGAAGCCGCGACTTCCGCCGCCGCCCCCGCCGCCACCGCCACCCCCGCCGCCGCTCCAGCCGCCGCCGCCGGAGCCGGAGCTGCTCGGCTGGCTGGACATGACGCGCGAGGCGTCGTTGAGCATCTGCGTCATGCCGCTGTTCATCGCGTTTAACCCGTCGGTCAGCGAGCGGCTCATATCATTCAAACCGCCCGGCCCGCCGAGGCCGATGTCGCCTATACCACCGCCGAGACCGCCGGATACCGGCCCTGGCGTCCGGCCAGGATAATAGCCGCGTCCCCACGGCCCGCCAAGATAGGTCGGGAAGTACCACGTCGGCATCGAAGTCAGGACTGGGGCGCAGGTGTTCACCCACTCGCGCTGCAGGCCGAATACGACGGCGTAGCCCATATAGCGGTCGAAGCGCTCGGCGGCTTCGGTCACGTCGCCATAGTGCTCGGCGTTTTGCAGATAGCGGCGGAAGGCGCGCCACTTGGCGGCGTCCTGCGCGCCTTTCGGCGTCTTGGCGGGCATGAACTGCGAGGTCAGCGCCAGCGCGATCCCGGCGATGCCCAGGCCAAAGCCCGGCATGAAGGCGAAAACCGACACGGCCGGGGCGACCGCGATCCCGCCGACAAACAACATCCCGGCCACGATCAGCGCGCCAGCCGCGCCTGCTGCCCACAGGTTGCGCGTGGTGTTCGGTGAGCGCGTGAAATAGCCCTGGCTGACCTGCTCGCGGTAAAGCTGCTCCTTGATGGCCGGTATCTTCTTGTAGAACTTGTTGCGCAGGTCCGACAGCCCGACGCTGGTTTTGCGCCCGAAGACGCCGTCCAGCAGCGTGCGCTCGTAGCCGCGCAGGTCGTCGTCGGGCTTGTCCTCGCGGTGGAACTCGAACTCGGTGGACTGGAACATGCCGAAGACGCCGCCGGACTGCTTCTGCTCGATCGTCAGGTGGCCGCGCTGCGCCAGATCAACCAGCGTGCCCATGATGTCCTTCATATCGGCGCGCTCGTCGAGCAGCACGCCGACCACGCCGGGCCGCTCGTCGCTGGGCGGCTCGGTCAGATATTCAGGCACGACAACTGCCTGCGGGTCACGGCCATGCTTTGTGTAGCGGGTGTAGACGAGCAGCACACCGAGGATGGCGGTCAGCAGGCCAATCACGATCAGGATCAGCGAGACGAGCGGCTTCCAGGTCTCGTCATACTCGCGCCGGAAGTCGAAGCTGCCCTGCCAGTCGGGCTTCACCATCGCCGGGTCGTGCGGGTACTGCACGCGCACCTCGACCGGCTCGTAGCTGGATACGCGCCCCGGCGCTTCCCAGGTGATGGTCGTCCCGCTCACTTCGTAGGGCCATTCTTCGGGATACATACCGATAACTTCGGGCGGCCGGTCGGCGGGCAGCTCGACGGTGATCGTGGAGTCCAGCACCGGGAAGGGCAGGTCGGCGGGGATCGCCACCCAGTAAAGCTGGTC
>JADLHR010000414.1 GCA_020848665.1 Anaerolineae bacterium | reverse complement strand
CGCTCGGCGCGGCTGCCAGCCAACCTGACGCAGGCGCAGCGCGACTATTTCGGCTCGCATACCTACCGGCGCATTGACCGCGAAGGCGTCTTCCACACTGAGTGGGAAGACTAGCAGCGCAGATTTCAGCATCAGCGGTTACCGAAAGGAAAAAAATCAGCCATGCCGCGAAATGTGATTGTCGCGCAATCCGGCGGCCCAACGCCGGTCATTAATAACTCGCTGCGCGGGGTGCTCGACGCCTGCCGTGACTATCCGGACATCTTCGGGACGGTCTATGGCGGCTGGCACGGCATCGAAGGCGTGCTCAAGGAAGAGCTGCTCGACCTCTCGGCGCAGGACCGGCGCGAGATCGCGCTGCTGCGCACGACGCCCGCCGCCGGGTCGATTGGAACGTGCCGCTACAAGCTCAAAGCCAGCCAGCAGGAAGACTTCGAGCGTGTGGTCGAGATCATGAAGGCGCACGATGCCGGCTACTTCTTCTACATCGGCGGCAACGACTCGATGGACACCGCCAACAAGGTAGCGCAGCTTGCCGCTCAGCGCGGGCTGGACCTGGTCGCGATCGGCGTGCCGAAGACGATCGACAACGATGTAGGCGATTCTGCCTTCCAATTGATCGACCACACGCCGGGCTATGGCAGCGTGGCACGCTATTGGGCGCTTAACGTGCAGAATCTCAACGAAGAAAACGCCGGATCCAGCCCTGCCGACCCGGTGCTGGTTGTGCAGGCGATGGGACGCAGGATTGGCTTCATCCCGGCGGCGGCGCGGCTGGCGGACCCCCGGCGCGAGCTGCCGCTGCTGATCGTGCTGGCCGAGGCGAAGCTGCCGCTCGACGACCTGGCCGATGCGGTCAACGATCTGCTGAAGCGCGAGGGCCGCGCCCTGGTGATCATCAGCGAGGGCTACGACGTTGGCACGCTCGGCGAGCGCAAGGACGCCTTCGGCCACACCGAGTTCGGCGCCAGCACGGTAATGGCCGGTCAGGCGGTGATCAATGCGCTGAACGGGCGCGGGCTGCCGGTTCCTGGTTCGGCGCGGGCGAACATTCCCGGCACAGACCAGCGTCACAATATGCTGTATGCCTCAGTGGTTGACCTTGAGGAAGCGTATGAGGTCGGGCGGAAGGCGGTAGAGATCGCAGCGAGAGGCGAGAGCGGCTTTATGGCGACGATCCTGCGCGAGCCAGGGCCGGATTACCGCGTGCGGTACGATAAAGTCCCGCTGGATCAGGTCGCCAACTCGGAACGGACCTTCCCGGCGGCGTGGATCGCGCCGAGCCGTCTCGACGTTACCGATGATTTTTTGGCCTACGCGCGTCCGCTGATTGGCGCCGAAACACCCGACGTGCCGCTGGTGGACGGCTTGCAGCGTTTCGCCCGGCTGGAGATGCGCTTCGCGGAGCGGCGGCTGCCCTCTTATGTGCCCCAGACCTATCGCAAATGAAAGGACTTTTGCATGTCTAACCCGGCTCAGGCCCTGCACGACTTCCAGCCGCGCCACTCGTTTCTGGTCGGGATCGACTCGGACGGGTGCGCCTTCGACACGATGGAGATCAAGCACAAAGAGTGCTTCATCCCGGCGATCATCCAGTACTGGGATTTGCAGCCGGTGTCGAAGTATGCGCGCCAGGCGGCGGAGTTCGTCAACCTTTACTCGACGTGGCGCGGCACGAATCGCTGGCCTGCGCTGGTGATGGTCTTCGACCTGCTGCGCGCGCGCGACGAGGTCAAGCGGCGCAGCGTGACAATCCCCCAGGCGGAATCGCTGCGCCAGTTCATCGCGCAGGATCGCTTCCCGCACAGCGACAGCGGGCTGCGCGGCTACATGACCGAGCACTCCGGCGATCCGGAGCTGGAGCGCGCGCTGGCGTGGACGACTGCCGTCAACAAGGCGATCGCCGAGATGGTGCACGGCGTGCCGCCGTTCCCCTACGTGCGCGAGAGCCTGCTGGCGATGGAAGGCCGCGCCGATATGATCGTGGTCTCGGCCACACCGACCGCAGCGCTGGACCAGGAATGGCACGAGCACGATCTGGCGCAGCACGTTGCGGTGATCGCCGGGCAGGAGATGGGCAAGAAGGCGCAGCACCTCGCGCTGGCGTCGAGTGGCCGTTTTGATCCGAGCCATATCCTGATGATCGGCGACGCGCCCGGCGATATGCAGGCCGCGCGCGCTAACCACGCGTTGTTTTACCCGATTATGCCGGGCGAGGAAGAACAGTCGTGGCAGCGGTTCTACGATGAGGCGATGGACCGTTTCTTCGCGGGGACCTACGCCGGGGATTACGAGGCCGCGCTGGTGGCGGAGTTCGAGGCGCATCTGCCGACAACGCCCCCCTGGAAGCACGCGTAACGCGACACGCGCGAACAGCGCGCCCGGATCGCTCAGCGAGCGATCCGGGCGCTTTTTATTACACCGGGTAGGCGCGCGCCGCGCCGCGCGCTCTCACGCGGACCTGCTCGCCCGCTCGCCATTCGACATCCGCCGGGGCGAGCGCTTTTAGCGGCGTGCCGCCGGTGAGTGTCACCCACACACTTTGATGTGAGCCGTGATAGACCGTGCGCTGGATGTGTCCCTGCGCGCCGGTTCCGTCAGAGCGCAGCTCCAGTGCCTCGGGCCGCAGCAGGACTTCGACCGGCCCGTGCGCGACCTCGCGCAGCACTATATCGCCGAGCGCAGTTTCCGCAACTTCTCCGCGCGCCGTGCCAGGGATCAGGTTTGCGTCGCCGAGAAACTGCGCGACCTGGCGTGAGATTGGCGCTTCGTAGAGCGCGCGCGGCGCGCCGATCTGGTGGATGCGCCCGGCGAACATCACCGCGATGCAGTCCGCCAGACTCATCGCTTCGTCCTGATCGTGAGTGACCAACACAGCGGAAACCCCCGCCGCGCGGATGATGCGCTGTACGTCTTCGCGCACCTGCGTGCGCAGCGCCACGTCCAGATTTGAGAATGGCTCGTCGAGCAGGATCAGGTCCGGCTGCGGAGCGAGCGCCCGCGCCAGCGCGACGCGCTGCTGCTGCCCGCCGGATAGCTCGCGCGGGTAGCGCGCCTCGTACCCGTCCAGTCCCACAAGGTCAAGCAGCGCTGCCACGCGCGCCGGACGGTCTGCGCCGCGCGCCAGCCCATAGCCGATATTTTCGGCGACAGTCAGGTGCGGGAACAGCGCGTAGTCCTGAAACACCAGCCCGACGCGCCGCTGATCTGGCGGGATGGCGGTGCGCACGTCACTCACGACGCGCCCGGCCAGCTCGATCACGCCGGAGTCGGGCCGCTCCAGCCCGGCGATCATGCGCAGGACGGTCGTCTTGCCGCAGCCGCTCGGACCCAGCAGCGCCAGAAAGCGCCCGCTTTCCAGCCGAAAGCTGACCGATTCGACGGCGCGGACCGGGCCGAACGACTTGCTCAGATCGTGGCAGGTGAGAGCGAAGGATTCAGTCATCGTCATCCAGAATGTAGACCAGCGAGAGCGCCGAGATCAGCACCAGGACCAGCGCCGGGGCCGCTGCACGGGCGTAAAACGACTCGCTGCTGGCGGACCAGATGCGCGTCGCCAGCGTGGTGTAGCCGCTGGGCGCGAGCAGCAGCGTGACCGGCAGTTCTTTCATCACGGTCAGGAATACCAGCGCGACGCCCGCGACCAGACCGGGCCGCATCAGGGGCAGGGTGATGCTCCAGAACACGCGCGGGCGGCTGCGACCGAGCGTCAGCGCGCTTTCTTCGAGGTGTGGGTTGACCTGCAACAGACCAGCGCGGGCCGGGCCAAGCGCCTGCGGGATGAAGCGCACGATATACGCCGCGATCAACAGGCCCAGGCTGCGATAGTCCGTCATGCCGAACCATGTTTTGAGTGCGCCCAGTACCCGCGCGCCAATAAACACAAACGCCAGCGCAACGACTACGCCCGGCAGCGCATAACCGAGATAAACGCTGCGGGCCAGCATCTGGCTCAGGCGGCTCGGATAGCGCACCTGGAGCACGACGAAGGGCAGGGCCAGCACGCCGCAGGCCAGCGCCGCCAGCGCCGCCGCCCGGATCGAGCGTTGCAGCGGGATCAGCACATCACGCAGCGTCTCGCCTTGCTGCAGGCCGTTGACCAGCCAGTAGCCGAGCACGCCGAGCGGTGCGATCAGCGCCCCGAGCGCAATCAGCGCGACGAAGGCTTGCGCGACCCACTGCCAGCGACCCAATGTCACGCGCCGGGGCGCGCGGGCGCTGCGCTGCGCGTAATAGCTGCCGCGCCGTTCGGTCGCGTTCGCCAGCGCCAGGATCGCAATCGACAGCGCGATCAGCACCATCGACAGCAGCGCCGCAGTCTCAAGATCGAGACTCAGACGCAGGTAGATCGCCCGCGTGAAGACGTTGTACTGCATGATCGCGACGGCGCCGAAGTCGCTCAGCGTGTAGAGCGCCACCAGCAGCACACCCGCCATAATCGCCGGAGCAAGCTGCGGCACGGTCACGCGGCGGAACGTCTCCCAGGCCGGACGGCCCAGCGTGCGCGAGGCTTCTTCGAGCGCCGGGTCCAATCCTTTCAGCCCGGCGCGCACGCTCAGGAAAACATACGGATAGGACAGCAGCGTGATCGAGAGCCACGCGCCCCAGAAGCCGTAAATCGACGGGATGCGCGCCACGCCGAGCGGCGCCAGCCAGCCCTGCACGAAGCCGCGCTGCCCGAACGCGCTGACCAACGCCAGCGCCCCGACGTAGGACGGGATCACCAGCGGCACCGTCAGCACGATGGTCCATAATCGCCGCGCCCGCAGGTCGGTGCGAACTGTCAGCCACGCCGCCGGAATACCGATTGCGGCGGCGGCCAGCGATACCGTGCTGACCAGCAGTACGCTGCGCCCGATAACGCGCAGCGTGCCAGAGCGCATCAGATACGCTGCCGCCTCATTCGGCGGAACCTGGGCGGCGCGCAGCGCGAGATAGAGCGTCGGGAACAGCGCCGCCAGCGCCAGCGGAATCGCGAGCGCCAGAAGTAAGCGCGAGGCGCCGGTCCGGCGCGGCAAGAGTGTAATCACGGAGATGACTGCCGTATGCTCTGCCTATTCCGCTGCTGAAAATCAGGCGCTCAGAAAAAGGACCGCCGGGCCAGCGTGCTCCGGCGATCCTTGTTTTCGCATAGTCCGAAGAAAACGGCTACTGCGAGTGGTCGCGCCGTCTCACCGCGTCAGCAGCTCGTCAAGCAGATCGAGCGTGCCCTGCAGGTCGTCGAGGTCGCTCAGACTGATGTCGGGCGTCTCGATGTCGGCCAGCGGCTTGAGACGCGGGTCGGCCTCGAACCCGATCAGCAGCGGATATTCGAACGTCTCTTCTGCAAAATACGTCTGCGCGGTGCGCGAGAGCAAATACGCGATGAACTGCTGCGCCAGCGGCTTGGCGTCGGACGCGCTCAGGATGCCCGCGCCCGCGACGTTAATCAGGTTACCGATGTCGTCGCCAGGGAAGTAGTAGTTGGCGACTGGCGCGTCGGGTGTCTCGGCCAGCAGGCGGAACAGGTAGTAGTGGTTCACCAGCGCGGCGTCGATCTCCCCGGCAGCGACCGCCGCCACCGCCTGGCCGTTGCGCTCGTATTCAAGCGCCTCGTT
>JADLHR010000413.1 GCA_020848665.1 Anaerolineae bacterium | reverse complement strand
TCGGGCGTTTCTTGCAGGCGGTACTGCACCAGCTCGATCTCGTCGCCGGGGCGCTCGATCACGCCGATCATGAGGTCGAGGCCGGGGAACTGCCCCCCCTGATTGTTTGGCTGCGCGTCCAGGCGCACCCGCAGCCGCGACACCGGCACCCCGTTCACCAGCTCAATCGACGGGCCGTCAAACACGTCCGGCCCGCCGCTCAGCCCCAGTTCGGCCATTTGTTGCTCAAAACCGTCGCGCAGCGTTTCCAGCGCGGCCAGAGCGGGGTAGGGAGTATCGGCGGGCGGTGTCTCCATGCCCATACCCTGCACGAAAGCGTCCAGCGTTGTTGTGCTGTGCGCGATCTGCGCGCTGCTCTCCGGTTTGGCGCTGTAGACGAGCTGCCCCGGAACAGTCTCTGCCCAGTTGTTAGCGGCGGGATCAGGAAGCGGGGTCGGGCTGGGTCCGACGGTCGGCGCGGGCGTGTTCGTAGGGTGATCGGCGAGGTACACGCCAGTTGATACGCCACTGTCTCCAACCAGCACAAACACAATCCCGAATATCACCAGCAGAATGACCACCGCATAGATCGATGCGCGAGACGCCATGCGCGGACTCCTTAATAATAGCAGCCGCCCATCCGAGGGCGGAGACCCCTTAAGTGTAGCCAACTCGGGCCTAGCTTTCAAACGCGCGTGACGACTCCAGCCAGGGAACGCGCTGTGACGTACACCGATGTGATAAGAATAAGAATTATCTGCATAATGTCATGGGCAAACAGAGTGTTTGTCACTGTCCGAGTGGTAGCGGGTGTGCCATACTGAACTGGGTTTCACCTGAAGCAGCGCTGCGGGGCGATCCGGCGCGTGTGCTATTCGACACTGCACGCTCTGCCGGGTGTCATTTGACAGCTTATAAAATGCCATGATAAGATTCTTAAAATTTATAAACAACATCCCAATATCGTAAATCAGTCGCTAACGCGCACGTGAGACGGATCATGAGAGCTATGCAGCAGACACGACGGCATATTCTCGAAATTCTGAAAGAGCACAAGGAAGCGACCATCGACGAGATCGTCGAGGCGCTGTCTGACCGCATCGGCAAAATCACCGCCGTGACGGTGCGCCATCACCTTGAGATTCTGCGGGGCGATGGATTGGTAGCGGCGCCAGCTGTCCGCCGGCGGAGCGCGCCGGGCCGCCCGCAGTATGTCTATGCGCTGACCGAGCGCGCGGCGGACCTGTTCCCCAACAACTATCAGGGGCTGGCGACGGGCCTGTTGCAGCAGCTTAAGGCGACGCTGACACCAGGGCAGGTCAGCGAGATTCTCGAAGGCGTGGCCGACGCGATGACCCAGGGGGTGACCATCCCCGACGCGCCGTTTGATGTGCGCCTTGAGCATGTGGTTGCCTTCCTGAACACTGCCGGGTACGCCGTCACAGCGCAGCCAGCCGACAATGGACACGTGTTGTCGATCATGAACTGCCCCTACGAGCAGGTGACGTGCTCCAACCCTGAACTGTGCAAGATGGACGAGCGTTTGCTCACTAACCTGCTCGGTGTGCGCCCGCGCCGCATCAAGTGGCGCCTGGAAGACGGCGGAAACTGCGCATACCTGATCAAGAACGGCAAGCCGCCTACCAAGAAGGGCTAGCGGCCCCCTGTTCGCTCTGATCTCGCTGAAAAGACTCTGCCGCACCCGGCAGGGTTTTTTCTTGCGCCCCGTGCGGCCCGCTGGAAGTTGCCGGATCGCGGCCCGGCGGTAGAATCGGCGGCGAGATGAACCCGGCTGATCCTTCCTCGACGCGCAACCCGGCTGGCCGGCGGGTCTGGCTGCTGCCGGGCGCGATTCTGGCGGGCGGCGTGCTGGCGTGGGTGCTGGCGGCGATACTGGTTTTCGGAACCGCCCCGGACGCTGATCCCAATGCCGATCGCGGCGCACCTGATCGGCTGCCGACAGCCGCCGCCGTTAAGCCAACGCGTGCGGCGCTGGCCCTCGCTCCGCTGCCGAGCGTCACACCTGGCGCGACCGCGTCCCCGACATCCAGCCCGCCGCCAACCGAGACGCCGTCTTCGACGCTGGCTCCCACCGGGACGGACGCTCCAGCCTCGACGGTCACTGTCATCCTGCCCGCGACGTTGGCTACAACGCCGGCTGGAGCGCAGGCACACACGCCGACCGGCGCCCCGGCGGTCGCAGCCGCCGCGACGCCTCCACCGACGCCGACTCCACGCGCCGGGGCGCGAACCAGCCAGCCTGTTGATCCGGTCGCCCAGACGCCGGAGTCATCCGCTGACGGGGCAGGCGCGCCTGTCGCGTGCGCGCCGCCGGAAGAGTGGGAAGCCTACACTGTCCAGCAGGACGATACGCTGTTCGCGTTCGCGCTGGGCACGGAGAATACGGTCACGGTTGATGATCTGATCGCGGCTAACTGCCTGACCAGCCGCTATCTGAGCGTAGGCCAGTTGCTCTATCTGCCGCCCGGTGCAGCGGAGAACGCGCCGCCTTCAGTCCCGGCGGCGGCAGCGGGCGTTACCGGGGTGCGCGGCCCGCGCACGCCCAACTGCCCGTGCACGATCGTCATCCCGGCGGGCTGGCGGTTGGAACAGGTCGCGGCGGCGGTGGACGCGTCATCGACGCTGTTCACCGGGGCGGACTTCCTGGCGGCGGTCGGGCCGGGCGTGCAGGCGCCGTTCGATTTTACGCAGGAGCGCCCGCCAGGCACTTCGCTCGAAGGATTCCTCTATCCGGGCGCCTATACCGCGCAGAACGACACGACCGCCGAGGCGTTCCGCGATATGCTGCTGAGCGCCTTCGCGGCCAACGTCGGGCCAGGTGTGCGCGCTGACGCTGCCGCGAAGGGCATCTCCTTCTACCAGGCGCTGATCATCGCTTCAATTGTCCAACGCGAGTCTCGCACGCCCGAAACGCAGAAGCTGGTTGCCAGCATCTTCTTCAACCGCCTGCGCGACGGCAACCGGCTGGCCTCAACTGTGCCGGTTTCCTACGCGCTTGGCGGGCCGGGCAACTGGTGGCCGCGCGTGACCGGCTCCAACATGGAAGTTGAGTCGCCGTACAACACCTACACGCGACCCGGCCTGCCGCCTGCGCCGATCAACAGCCCGGACATCAATGCTATCCTCGGTACGGTCTACGCGCCAGAGACGGATTACTACTACATGGCCGGGGGCTGCGGGCGCGGCGCGATGTTCGCGCGCACCTACGAGGAGCACCTGGCGAATATCCGCTGCGAATAAGCGAGCGCATCTCAGGGCAGGGCGAGGCGCGGCGTCCAGCGCGGCACACGCGGGCCGGGCGCTGCTTCTTCGAGCACGACGCTCGTCACCGTCCAGGCGCGCGGCTCGAAATCGCGCTGCAAATCCGCGATCAGGTGTGGGAAAACCGGCGGTGGGACCGCGTCCGCGACCACAATACGTGGCTCGAATGCGTCGGGCGGCTCATCGCACGGCTCGATCAGATCGCGCAGGGCGCGGGCTAACGTCTGCTGCGCGGCGGCGATGCGCCCCGCAGGCGCCAGCGCCCACCCGGCGACGTAGCGCCGCGCGCCGATGACCTCGGCGGCGACCTCGCTCAGCGTCAGCTCAAAGGGCAGGCGCTCGGCGGCCCAGGTGCGCAGCGCGTCCTCCAGCGCGCCGGGATCGTCGCTGCGAAACGGCGCGATCAACGCCAGCGCGGTGAGAGCGCCGTCTTCGAGCGCGTGCTCACCCCGCGCCGCCACAATTGCTGTGCGCAGGTCTTCGGACAGCGGGATGACGATGCGATAGAGGCAGGGCGCGGAGGGCGCGCCCGTTGCCGGAAGCGCGGGCGCATCATCGCCCGGCGGAGCAATAGTCGCGGGGGGAGCGGGCGCGGCCGGCACGCTGGCCGGAACGACCTCGTCCTCGGTCACCTGGATCGCGTTGGCATCTTCCTCGTCCACCCAGGGCGCGTCGTCCAATGGCTCGTAAACGATGTCCTCGTCGCGCACCTCATCGCCGTAGTCATCCTTGCGGGGCAGGCTGCGCCCGGAGTCGTCGGGCGGATAGCGGGCCGGAATGTTCATCGCGATCGCAATCTCTCCGTTCAGCGCCGTGCGCTGGATCAACTCAGCGCGGCGAAAGTCAGCAGGCGAATCCCTTCCGACTGGACGCACTCGCGGGTCGCGGCGTGGGTCAGATGCAGCAACTCGTCTTCGCGCTGCTCGACGAGCCTACTGGTGCGCAGCGCGTCGTCCACATAACCAGGATGGCACAGCAGCTCGGTGACACCCTCGTCGGGCAGTGTGGTCAGAATGACCAGCAGCGCCGCGAGGGTAGGCCGCTCGGTCGAGTACCCCAGCTCGAGCGCGTCGGGCCAGCGCGGGCGCGGTCCGGCGTCGAGCGCGGCGCGCAGCGACGCCAGCAGGGAAGGGGCGCGCTCTGGCTGGAGTCCGCGCAGCATCCCGGTCATGAACGGCACGATCACTTCGTCCGGCTGGTCAAGCTGTGGCGCGCGGATCGGCAGACCGTGCGCGACAGCGAGATCGAGCGTGGCGCGCAGCGCCGCCGGGTGCAGATACGCGGCGTGATGATGCGAATCGAGGTGATCGGGCGTGCGCCCGGCGAGGCGCGTGAAGGCGTCGAACTGCGCTTCGATCTCGGCCCGTAGCTCCTGCGCGTCAAACTGTTCCAGCGCGGCGGCCCACTCGCCGATGCCGTAGAACTCGCCGCGCTCATTGATCAGCGACCGCACCTGGGCGGCAGGCAGCGCCGGCTTGCCGCTGGTCAGGGTGATGTGCAGGCCGATCCCCAGATTGGGCGCTTCGGTTCGCGCCAGGTCCAGGCCCGGCGCGGCGTCCGGCAGGTTGATCATGACGGTGGTCGAGGTCACGATGCCCTTGCGGTGCGCTTCGATAATGCCCCGGTTGACGCCGGGGGCGCGTCCAAAGTCGTCCGCGTTGACGATTAACTGTTTCATGCCGTTAACTGTTCCATGCTGTCCGCTCGCTGTGTGAAGGCCGGGCGCTTCAGTTTGCCCGATCCTAGTATGATCATCCGCCGCGTGGAATGCAAGTGAGAGTCGCGCGGGGCCGGGGCTGCGCTGCCTTCGTTTTTCGGGCGCGATTGTGTTATATCTTGTGCACTCACAATGGGAAGATCAGCCGCGCACCGAAGCATTGCGCCAGGTATCGCGCTCGCCTGGAACAATCTGCCTGAAGCTGCGGCTGGCAGGTGGCAGAACCCAGAAAGTTTGAGCGCAGGAATTCGCGTAGTCATGGTTGTTGACGATGGACCGAGCCTTTGAGACAGCGAGGAAGTTACGCCATGGATCGCACCGTACCCAAAACCGGCAGTGAAGAAATCGAGCTATATCTGCGGACGATCTATTCCCTGCTGCGCTCGACGCGCGCTGTGCAGCTTGATGCGCTGATCGAGGCGCACGTGGCGATGAACTCCTCGCTGCACGTCAACGCGCGGCAGCCGGGGCTGGACGCCTCGGCGCTGTTCTACACGGTGATGCGCCTGCCGGCATGTGTCGCCGATGTTGAGATGGTCGTTATGGGCCAGACCGATCGTGTGTTTCACGACTATGGCTATGCTGACGTGGATCAGTGGGAGCATGTCACCGCGCCAGGGCGCCGCCGCCGCATGGCGTACGACGGCAAGGACACGCTCGCGGCGTATATCGCCAGCCAGTCCGACATCGATGACCTGATCCCGATTCTGGTCGCCTACCAGATCGAATGGAACAAGCTCTACCCGATTCTGCAATCGAGCAGCGCGCAGGCAGTTCTGGCGGCCTACGGCGCGGATCGCACGCTGGCGCGCACCGCCGAGCTGGCGCGGCTGTTGAATGTCACGCCGGACGAACTGAGCCGCCTCGAAGAAGCGTGGGGGCCGGGTATGGTGCCCACGCTTCAGAAGATCGCGCACGGGCCGAAGAAGTTCTCGGTCCGCCTGTTGGCCGGAACTTTCGTCAACTACCAGCGCGCGACCTCGGCCTGGTGGCTGAACGTCCGCCAGAAGGTCGAGCCGGTGACAGTCGAAAACCGGCCCGCTTATTTTGTGTCGAGCAATATTCATGCCATCCCGAACCTGCTCAGCGGATTCGCGCTGGGCGAAGAAGACGCTATTTTCGACTACGTGCGCAAGGCGAACGATCCTGCGCTGACCGCAGAATATGATTATGTTCGCCTGCGCGACGAGCTGAACAACAAAAACAACTTCCTGTACTATGCGCTGCGGCGCTACGCCAGCCAGCCGGACATCGACGCGCGCCGGATCGAGACCGAGCGCACGCGGGGAATCCAGCGCGTTGCCAGCGAGCATGGGTTCGATATCGAGGCGCAGGTCATCGAGTTGAACAAGCTCGACGTGGACACAATCGACCCGCGCCTGCTATGTTGCACCGAGGGCGAGATGCGCCGCTTGCGCGAGAGCGACGCGGTGATCATCAACATCGACTACCCGCTCGGCATGGCGGCCTATCACGTCATGGCGAAGATCAGCCAGTACGTGACGCAGATGCAGGGCATCTACGTCATCGGCAAGGCGGCGACGCTGAACGCGCGGATTGGCGATGTAGTGCTGGCGAACGTGATCTACGACGAGCACAGTGAGAATTCGTACCTGTTCGGCAACTGCTTCAGCGCGTCCGACATTCTGCCGTACCTGACGCAGAGCAGTGTGCTCGACAACCAGAAGGGCGTCAGCGTGCGCGGGACGTTTCTGCAAAACGCGCGCTACATGGACGTGTTCTACCGCGAGGGGTACACCATTGTCGAGATGGAAGCCGGGCCGTACCTGTCTGCGATTTACGAGATGATCCGCGCCCAGCGTCACCCGGTTAACGAGATCGTCAACCTCTATATCGCACCGTTCGACGTGGGCTTTCTGCACTACGCAAGCGACACGCCGATGAGCAAGGGGCGCAATCTTGGCGCGGGCCGCCTGAGCTATCTGGGAGCGGAGCCGACCTACGCGACCGCGATCGCGGTGCTGCGGCGTATCTTTGCGGTCGAGCTGGAGCGGCTGCGCCAGCACCCGTCGCCCGCCCAGCAGCGCACCGAGAATCCAACACTCAAAGAAGAGGGAAGCGGGAATGGAAGTCTACCAGGCGATTCGGACCAACCGGTCAGTGCGCCAGTTCACGGATCGCCCGGTCAGACGTGAGGACATTGAGCAGATTCTCCACGCCGGACGGCTGTCCGGCTCAGCCAAGAATTCACAGCCGTGGCAGTTTATCATCGTGGCTGAGCGCGAGACGCTGCGCGCGCTGAGCGCCTGCGGGCCGTGGTGTGGGCATCTGGCCGGGGCGGCGTTCGGTGTGGTGCTGACGGTGGATAACCTGAGCGAGCCGCCGACGTTGACCACGCCCTTTGACCTGGGGCGGGCTGCGCAGAATATGATCCTCGCCGCCTGGGATTTGGGAATCGGCTCGTGCATGGCGACGATCTACGAGCCGGACCGCGTGCGCGCGCTGCTCCGGATTCCCGCACCGCGCGCGGTCCCGTGGGCGATCTCGTTCGGCTACCCCGCGCCGGAGGCCGACCCGCGCAATCGCCCGCCGCGCGCCGCCGGGCGCAAGACGCTCGATGAAGTCGTGCGCTGGGAGCGGTGGTGAGGCGATAAGCGCAGCGGAAAGCAGTGAGGAGCAGCCGTCCCGGTCTGATTGTTCTTCGCTGCTTTCGGCTACACCTGGCTGCTTCTTGCTGAGGTTATCCGCGCTTAACTTCCGAGCCGCGCTCCAATAAACTCCGGCATTCCGTTGAGGAAATCGGCCGCGCCGACCGGCTGCCGCCCGGCAAGCTGAAGCTGCGTCGGGGTGTAGACGTGGCGGCCCGTACCGATCACCAGCGGGACGCTGGTTGCCAGTTCGGTGCCGTGCGTGGCCGCGACCTCGCCCGGCTCCAGCCTCAGCTCGACCGGCAGCGGACGCCCAGCGATGATCTTCAGCCGCTGCCCGTTCCAGAAGGTGTACGTTCCCGGCCAGGGCGTGAAGGCGCGCACGTGGCGGTCGATCTCGCTGGCGCTCTGCGCCCAGTCGATCGCGCCATCTTCCTTCTTCAACTGTGGCGCGTAGGTGATCAGCCGCTCGTCGGAGGGCTGCGGGTGCGGCGCGATGCTGCCGGTGCGCAGCCAGCGTAGGGTGTGGATCAGCAGGTTCGCGCCAAGCGCAGCGAGCTTATCGTGCAGGCTTTCGGCGGTTTCCTGCGGAGCAATCGGGATCGAATCCTGGAGCAGAATTGGCCCGGTATCCAGCCCGGCGTCCATGATCATCGTCGTCACACCGGTGTAGATGTCTCCGGCGCGGATAGCGGCCTGGATCGGGGCGGCGCCGCGCCAGCGCGGCAGCAGCGAGGCGTGCACGTTGATCGGGGCCATACGCGGCACATCGAGCAGGTCCTGGCGCAGAATCTGCCCGAAGGCGACCACGACCAGAAAATCGGGCGCCCAGGCGCGAATCTGGGCCATCGCCGCCTCTTCGCGCACCTTTTCGGGCTGGATGACCGGCACGCCCGCGCGTCCGGCCAACGCCTTGACCGGCCCGATCTGCACCGCCTGTCCGCGCCCGGCCGGGCGGTCGGGCTGCGTGACCACACCGACCACTTCAAAATCAGCCGCCTGAATCAGCGTGTCCAGCGCGGGAACGGCGAAATCTGGCGTCCCCAGAAAGACGACCCGGCTCTGTGTTTCTCCGCTCATAGGCTGCTGCGCTCCTTTATGTGACGCGTCCGAAATCTGCTCTGGCACGCTGCCCCAGGGTATGGTACAATCTCGACCGTCATGGTGACTGTGGTGCAGTGGTTAGCACGTCTGACTGTGGATCAGAAGGTCGAGGGTTCAAATCCCTCCAGTCACCCCACCGGCCGGCGCAGAAGCGCCGGTTTTTTTATTCCTCGCGCCCGGGTATAACGCCGCGCTGGCGCATCAGCCGCACCCGCGCCGCGCTCAGCGCGAGCCTGAGGCGCAAACCGAGCGCCCCTTCGCGGAAGCGTACCCGCGTTGTTCCCCGGACAAAGCGCCCTTTCAGCCGCTGCTCGGCCATGCGTCGCGCCTGGAGCGACTGGATCAGGTCGTCGAGCGCGTCCGCGTCCTGATCGCTGGGCCGGCGCATCCCGAAGACTTCCCAGATGCTGATCTCGCCGGTGTCGGTGATCGGAGTCTGCGGCGGCAGGCCGGGCCGCGCTTCCGGCGAGCTGACCGCGGCTTCCTTCGCCAGCTCGGCTGGGCGCACGCCATCCGGCGGCGTGCTGGTCAATTCCTTCGTCGCGTCGGCAGGGCGGCGGAAGCGGACGTAGGGGTCCACCTCGGCCTGCGCGGGCGGCGCGGGGGGCTTGATCTCGCCCGGCGGCGGCGCGGCGGGCACCGGCGGCCTGATCTCGGCAGGCGGCGGGATCGGCAGCTCTGGCTCGTGCGGCGCGGGATGCTCGACCACATTGGAAGACGGCTGGATCGAGGGGATGCCGTGCGCGGGGGTCACGCGCTGGTGCAGCGGAATCTCGTCCTCGTTCGCCAGATCGACGGCGGGCGCGAGCGGGGCAGGGGCTTCCGCCGTCTCGCGCTCGGCCGAGGCGGGCGGCGCGTCCTGAGGCTGCGTGTCGGCCATTGGATCGATCGCCGGTTCCACCGCGACCAGTTCGCTGACAAACGACGGCTCGGCGGGTGGCGCGGGCCTGACGGGCGGCTCGCCTAACTCGACGCTCTGTTCGTCGCTCGCGGTAGCGTGTCGTGCGGCGTAGGCGACGCGCTCGTCGGCGTTCAACCGGCCTCGAATTGAGGCGCGCGCGCGGGCTTCATCATTCATACGCTGTCCGAGCGCATCGACCTCGCGCCGAAGCTGGCGCAGGCTGTCGGTCACCATCTGCGCCAGAGCGCGGTTCCCGCTCAGCCGGTCCTGCACAAAGCCGATGATGCCCTTGGGCGTGTAATTGAGGGTCCACTGGACGCTGGTGCCATCCGGCCCCAACTGAAGCCGCAGCCGGCCCTGAAACGATTTGTATGGGCCGCCTTCGACGCGGTGATATTCGTAGCCCATTCCCTCGACCCAGGCAGAGATTTCCTCGATCACGTCTTTGCCGCTGGCGAGAGTGCAGCGTCTCCGGACGCCGCTGCCGCGCTGCTGCGTAGTCAGCACGGAGACGCTGGTATATCCGGCGTGCCAGCGCACAAGCTGGCTTTGATCCGAGATCACCTGCCAGACAACGCCAGGCGGCGCATCAATCAGGATACGCTGATCGATCAAGGGCACGGGAGACGATCCATTCTAAACGCGTAAACCTCAGATTCTTGTGGCGGGCAGGCCGAATGGTGCGCCTGCCGGAGCTTTCATCTTAACGTATTCCACTGCGCCGATCCACTTTGGACCAGACCAGGCGCTGTAGGCTGATTTTGCCCCCAGTGCCCGGACTTGGCAAGCCTGTCCTTCGGCATACGGCGGCGAGTGTGCTACACTAGCGCCACGCGCGTTCTCTGCCATTCCGCCGCGAGCCTGCTATGCCCGGACCCTCTGTGATCTTCAGCTTTATTCTGGCGACGCTGTACGGCGCCGTGTTTCATCTGGTCAGCGGTGGGGACGCGCGCCGCCTGGCCCTGTTTTTGCTGGCGGCGTGGCTGGGCTTCGCGCTGGGACACCTGGTCGGTGATCTGGTTGACCTGGCGCTGTTCGATATCGGGCCGCTGCATGTGCTTCCGGCGACGGTTGGCGCGTGGCTGGCGCTGGTCGTTGCGCGGCTGTTGACGCGCCAGCCACCGCGCGCTGCTGCTCGCTGATCGCAAGCGCCAAAAGTGGCATTCAGGCGTCAATTCGCTAACCTATACGGTAGAAAACGGACTGTTTCTGCGCAGGCGAAAGAGGCACAACCCATATGGCCGGACGTGAGAAATCGCTGCCAGACACGAATTATCGCGGAGAGCAGAAGCTGCCCGACGCCAACTATCAGCGAGAGCCGCGCGAGCAAGGGCTGCCAGAAGCCAATACCCAGAGCCAGAACGAAGAAAGAGGCGGGCGAACGTGGTATTTCTGGGCGTTGGCCGGGCTGGCCGCGCTTGTCGGCGTATTCGTGATCAGTCTGGTCGCGGCGGTCGCAATCGCGCTGCTGGCCGATCCTCAGGACGCGGCCAACTGGGTCGGCCTGATCCGCGATGTGTTTATCATTGTGCTGGCGCTGGAAGGCATGTTAATGGGCATCGCCCTGATCGTGCTCGTGATCCAGCTGGCCGCGCTGGTTAACCTGTTGCAGAATGAAATCACACCGATTGTGGATAACGCCAACGAGACGGTCTCAACTGTGCGCGGGACAGCGCAATTCATGAGCGAGAACCTGGTCCAGCCGGTCGTGCGCTTCACCTCCATCACCGCTGGCGTGGGCGCGCTGCTGCGCGAGCTGCTGAGCATTCGCAAATCGCTGCGCTCGAACTCCGACAAACGCTGATCGCGGGCCGGCGAGGAGGGGATCAGATGGGCAAACAACAGGACGACGCCAACGCGCGCAGCTTCCTCGGCGGGCTGTTGCTGGGGCTGCTGGTCAGCGCGCCGGTGGCGGCGTGGCTCAGCCCGTACAGCGGGCATCGGCTGCGCCAGGAGATCCGCCAGCGTGGGCAGTTGATTGTGCACCGCGCCGGAGAAACAGTGCAGCAGGTCAGCCAGATTCCGGCCCGCGTCAGCGAAGAGGTCGGAGAGCAGGTCGGCCAGCTTCAGGACAAAGTGCGCGGGCGGGACTCGCTGGATGAGGCGCTGCAAGAGGGGCGGTCGATCGCGGCGCAGCGCCGCAGCACCCCTTATTAAGCCCCTTATTGGCTGATCGCCTGATCTTCCGTAACTGAGCGATTGTGCGCGGCGGCTTACCGGACCGGTGAGCCGCCGTTTTTTCGTCCGTCCGCTTGCTGGAGAGGCGCTGGTCAGGGCCGCACGTGTTCGACGATGCCGAACGCGACGGCAAGCTGCGTGAGCAGGTCGCTGGCGACGATCGAGGCGGTGGTCCCTGCTGTATCGGCGGCACGCTCACCCGCTGCGCCATGCAGCCACACCGCGCACAGCGTGGCATCGAACGGCTCCAGCCCCTGGCCGAGCAGGCTGGTGATCATCCCGCTGAGCACGTCGCCGGTCCCGGCCCGCGCCAGCGCCGCCGAGGCGAATGGCGAGACGGCCAGCCGCCCATCCGGGGCCGCGATCACTGTGAATGCACCTTTCAGGACGACGATCGCGTTCCAGGCGGCGGATTTGTCGCGCGCTAGCGCCAGCCGGTCCGTCTGAACATCCGCCGTTTCCATCCCTGCCAATCGCCCGAACTCGCCGGGGTGGGGGGTGA
>JADLHR010000412.1 GCA_020848665.1 Anaerolineae bacterium | reverse complement strand
GGGTCGGCCAGATCGGGGTGCCGAGGCAGGACGCGCACCGAGATTCCGCGCTTGCCGGTCGTGTGATAGTCCACCGTTGCGCAGAATTCGTGCACGTTTTCGTCCGGTGAGTTACCTCGCTGGCGGCAGTAATCCATGTCGATCGCTTCGCCCGCGATCAGCTCGCCCCGGCTGTCAAGACGGCCATCGTAAATCTGGACGCGAACATCTTCCGGGCGCAGCTCGCCCAGGCTGACGACTGCGAAGATCGCAAGCTGATCGCCGACTTTGATCTGGCGCGGCTCGACGGTGACGTCTTCGATCCGCACGCCGCCCCACTGCTGCCGGACACGTTTGCGCCAGTCTGCGAACGCTTTACCGCGCGTGATGTCCGGCTCGGTCAGCGCTTCGAAGCGGGCATGAGCCGGCATATAGTAGTCCTCGGTGTACTCGCGCACCATGCGGAAAGTGTTGAAGAAGGGCGCTAGCTGGCTGATGCTGTTCTTGATACGCGTGATCCACTCGCGGGGCAGGCCGTCGCGCCCGCGCGTGTAGAACGCCTGGATGATGTCCATTTCCAGCAGGTTATAGAGTGCCTGCGCCTCGATGTAGTCTTGCAGGTCCCATTCATCCTGGCCGTATTCCTCGCCGCTGCCGATCGCCCAGCCCACCGCTGGCTCGTAGGCTTCGGCCCACCAGCCATCGAGAATGCTGGCGTTCAGCCCGCCGTTGTAGATGACTTTCATCCCGCTGGTGCCGCTGGCTTCCTTTGGGCGGCGCGGGGTGTTGACCCACACATCGCAGCCCTGCACCAGATAGCGCGCGACCCCCATATCGTAGTTCTCGATGAACACGATCGAGTGACGGAACTCCGGCAGCTCGGCAGTCTTCACAATCTCCTTGATCAACTCTTTGCCAAGATGATCGTGAGGATGCGCCTTGCCCGCGAAGATCAACTGCACCGGGCGGTCCGGATTATTCATAATTTTGGCGAGCCGTTCCTTGTCGCGGAAGAACAGCGTCGCGCGCTTGTAGGTGGCAAAGCGCCGCGCGAAGCCGATCGTCAGCGCGTCGGGGTTGAGCACCTCGCGCGCGTTCTCGATCTCGGTCTGCGGCGCATTGCGCGCCACAAGCTGCGCTTCGAGCCGCTCGCGGGCGAAGGCGACCAGCCGCTCGCGGCGTCGCTCGTGCGAGCGCCACAGCTCGGCGTCGGGAACGCGCTCGACATCGCGCCAGATCGCCTCGTTGTCGGGGTCGTCGCGCCAGGCCGGGTCGAGGTAGCGGTCAAACAGGTCCGCCATTTCGCCGGAAATCCAGCTCTGGATGTGGATGCCGTTCGTGACCGAGCCAATCGGAATCTCGTGCTCTGGCACATTGGGATACATCCACTGCCACATCGCGCGGCTGACCGAGCCGTGCAGCTTGCTGACCGCGTTGGCGCCGCTCGACAGGCGCAGCGCCAGCACCGGCATGCTGAACAGGTCAAAGCCGCCCATGTTCTCGCGGCCCAGGTCGTGGAATTCCTCGCGCGTCAGGTTTAGCTCTTTCCACAAGTAGGCAAAATGCTCGTCCACCAGGTCATAGCCGAAACGCTCCAGCCCGGCGGGGACGGGCGTGTGCGTGGTGAAAATGTTGCCCGCCGAGCAGATGTCTGCCGCCTGCCAGAAATCGAGTTTGGGGTTGCGCTTCATTTCCAGGCGGATGCGCTCCAGCGCCAGGAACGCGCTGTGGCCCTCGTTCATGTGATAGACGCTGGCGTGCAGGTTTAGCGCCTCCAGAAGCTGCACGCCGCCGATACCGATCAGAATCTCCTGCCGGATGCGGGTGCGCTTGTCACCGCCGTACAGCCGGTCGGTCAGATCACGGATAAAATCCGGGTTGTCCGCGATGTTCGTGTCGAGCAGATACAGCGGCACGCGCCCGACCTGTACTTTCCAGACCTTGACGCGAACGTTGGTGTTGGCGATCGGGATGGTCAGCATGAACGGCGTGCCGTCGTCGTTTCGCAGCGGCTGGACGGGCATATTGGCATAGTCGTTGATTGGATACGACTGCTGCTGGTAGCCGTCAGCGTTGAGGTACTGGTGGAAGTAGCCCTCCTCGTAGAGAATGCCGATCCCGACCAGGGGCAGGCCCAGGTCGGACGCGCTTTTCAGGTGATCGCCGGACAGCACGCCCAGGCCCCCTGAATAATTGCGCAGGCACTCCGTCAGGCCGTATTCCATCGAAAAGTAGGCGATGAACGGCTGCTCGGCTGGCTCGTAGTGGCGCTCGAACCAGGTCTTGTTGGCCGGCTTCATGTAGGCGTCGAACCGGCTGCTCACGCGGTCAAGATGGGCGAGAAACGCCTCGTCTTCGGCAGCAGCTTGCAGCATGTCCTGACGGATCAGACCCAGCATCGCAACCGGGTTGCGCTCGGTCTGTTCCCAGAGATCACGATCCAGACGGCGGAACAACGCGATAGTCTCGTGATCCCAGGACCACCGCAGGTTATAAGCGAGATCACGCAACCGCTCGAGGCTGGGCGGTAGATTGGGGACAACATCTACCGTCGCGATCGGTTTGATCATGCCTGGTTTTCTCCTGATTGGCAGAACCCGACGCCGGACTCAAAACGTTTCGGGTCCGGCGTGAAAGTACCTGAAAGCATAGCAAGCGCCTGCCATTTTGCCAATTGACCCCCTGAGTCGTCCCTGAGTCGTCCCTGAGTCTGTGCGGCGCAGCCTGGAGGGTCCATCTGACCCATTTGGACGGAGCGGCGGTTAGCGATTAGCGGTTAGTAAGAGCTAAAACGAGAGCAGGGGGTGGAGAGTAGGGATCAGGGAATAGTCCAGAGCAAACAAAAGCGCCCGGCGGAAAATAAACAGCCCGGCGCCCTGCTCTTCGCTAGAGCGTGTTATGAACTTGCGCCCGAGAAAAGCCCCCCATCCCCCGGCCCCTTGCCCCCAAAATGAGGGAAGGGGAGACCGCTCTGATTTTTTTCCTTCCCTCGTTCTGGCGGAAGGAACCGACCGCAGGTCGGAAGGATGGGGGGTGGCCTGGAAACCAGACCACGAAGTGCATAACAGCCTCTAACGGCTGACCGCTAACTACTACTCGCTCTCACGCCGCCGTGTCGCGTCCGCT
>JADLHR010000411.1 GCA_020848665.1 Anaerolineae bacterium | reverse complement strand
CGAATTCGGGCGTGTAGCGGGCTTGCAGATTGAAGACTGGGAATCATTTCAGGAGTGAGCGTTCTCCCGAAGATGCCGTCGGGCAGGTCGCGCAGAAGAACGGGAAGCCTGTTCCGCCGCCGCGCTACCGTCCGGCGATCTATCAAGCCAGCGCTTAGATCGCGTGGCGCAGCTTAGAACCTGACAAACGACCTGAAAAATTCGCGGGCCGATACCTGGCCCGCGTTTTGTCTGCCAGAACCGTTCTGCGCGCCGGTTGCCTGCTCCTAACCTGCTGGCAGATAGGGTATGTTCCTGCAATGAAGCTTTACCCGCTCAGCATTCCTCCAGACTCTAGCGACTTAGCTCTAGCCTCCGCTCACTTGACAAGCATCGTTGAATCGTGATTAAATCGGTTTACTAAACCGGTTTAGTTCTGCCGCTTGCTTGATGGTGCCGAAAGGAGTCGGCCGCTAAGCCTGTCTGGTTTTTCCGCGCTCGTGGTTGGCCTGCCTGCTTAGATGTTTGAGGAGAATGAGAAAGTCATGAAACGCATCGTACTGACCCTGATAGTGACTGTCCTTGTAGCCGCCTTTCTGCTGCAAGGGATCGGGTTCTCGGGCGAGGTTCGCGCCCAAGAGCCGATCAAGCTCACGTTCTGGAATTACTGGGACGGCAAGAATGGCGAGGTGATGCAGGCGCTTGTCGATCGCTATAACGCCGAGCATCCCGAAGTTGAAGTTGAGAATGTGTTTATCGGCTGGGGCGAGCTGCTGCCTAAGTTACAACTGGCGGTCGCCGGTGGGGGCACGCCGGACCTCGCCGCTGCCGACATGGTCTGGATGCCGTACCTGGCGAATTCAGGCGCGTTGACCCCCCTCAACAGCTTTGCCGAGGCGTCCGGCACCGACTTGACCGACTTCTATCCCGCGCTGCTCGCGGTGAACACCTACGACGACCAGCTTTATGGTCTGCCGGTCAGCACCAATAACCTCGAGTTGTTTATCAACAGTGAACTGTTCGAGGCGGCGGGTCTCGATCCCGCAGCACCGCCGGCCACCTGGACCGAGCTTCAGAATGCTGCCGTGCAGTGCGCCAATCCGGATCAGGGGACCATTGGCATCGAGCTGTACACTCAGCCCGGCGAGGGCTTGACCTGGCAGTTCCAGGTGTATCTATGGCAGGCGGGTGGCGATTTCCTCAATGAGGACCAGACCGCCGCCGCGTTCAACTCTGAAGCTGGCTTGCAGGCGCTTAATTACTGGCTGGACCTGATCGACTCCGGCGCGTACACGCTCTCCGATTGGGGATTGTTCGGCCAGGGGCAGGCCTGCATGGTGATGGATGGCTCGTGGATGGTCGGCATCTGGTCCGAGTCGGCACCGTTTGAATGGACCACGGCCGCGATGCCCGCGCCGGAAGACGGCGAATCGGCCACCAATATGGGCGGTGAGCACATCTTCATCATGGCGGGTGACGAAGCTAGGCAGCAGGCCGCGTGGGACTTCATCAACTGGTTCACCAGCCCCGAGATTCAGCTTGAATGGGACCAGGAAACTGGTTTTATGCCCGTGCGCAATTCGGTTGCCACCAATGAAGACTATCGCGCCTGGGTGAATGAGACCGAGCCACGCCTGCTGCCGTTTGTCGAAATGCAGCAAAACGCGCACAATCGCCCGCCCGTCGAGCAGTACGCTGAGCTTTCGGATGCCTTCTCAGCGGCGATTGAGCGTGCGCTGTATGGGCAAGTCAGCCCCGAGGCCGCTTTGGCCGAGGCCGAAGCGGCAGTGAACAAGCTGCTTCAGTAGTGTAGGACTTCGCGGCTGGGGGTGAACCGCAAACCCCCAGCCCGTTCCCTGACCCCCATTCTGATTAAGGCTTCGGCATGTCTGTCTTGGCTCCGCTGCGAACGAGTTGGCGCCATGCCAACCGGCAGGGCGATCTTTCCGCTGCGATGTTGGCTCTCGCGCCAGCGGTGCTGCTCTTCGCTATCTTCAATATCTATCCACTGATCTTTTCCGGCTTCTTGAGCGTGATGGAGTGGGATGGCTTCAGTCCCGACCGCGCATACGTGGGGTTGGACAACTACCAGGCTATCTTCGAGTCCGCGCAGTTTCGGAACGCGCTCAGCGTCACCCTGAAGTACACGGCCGGGGTGACCGTGCTGAGTGTCGCGCTCGGACTGGTGATTGCGGTACTGCTGAACTCTGAAATCCGTGGTCAGAATGTTTACCGCCTGATCTACTTTCTGCCGGTGGTCACATCGACCGTTGCCGCTGCTGTCGTCTGGCGCTACCTGATGACGCCCGGCACAGGCTATGCCGACGTATTCCTGCGCAACATCGGACTGACGCCGCCTTCGCCGACCTGGCTGCGAAACCCCACCTGGGCGCTGTGGATCGTGATTCTGGTGGGTCTCTGGAAGCGGCTTGGCTTCAACATCGTCGTTTTCCTGGCCGGGCTGCAAAATATCCCCAAAGATTACTACGAGGCGGCCACGGTCGATGGGGCAGGGGCTTTGAGGCGCTTTCGGCACATCACCATTCCGTTGATCGCGCCGATCACGCTGCTGCTGGTGATTATGTCCATCATCGACGCGTTCCTGGTTTTCGACGTGGTGTACGTAATGACGGACGGCGGGCCGGTCGGAACCACCGAGGTTGTCGGGCTGCTGCTGTACCGTCAGGCATTCCGTTATTTCAACCTGGGCGATGCATCTGCGATGGGATGGGTCATCTTCGCGATTGTATTTGCTGTCACGCTGATCCAGTGGAAATTCTTTGGCGTCCGGGAGTCAGCCCTATGAGCGCGGAGATTCTTCCACTGGCACGCGTCAACCGTCTTCGCATAAGGCGTCCAAAGTGGCGGCATTTGGCAATTCACGCCGCGCTGATCGCAGGCGCGTTCGTGATGGTCATTCCGTTTCTGTGGATGCTGACTCTCTCTTTAAAACCGGTTGCGCTGACGCACCAGCCACCGTATCTGATTCCCACGCACTTCGAGATCGCCAACTACGAGGCGGCGTGGCAGGCAGCCCCGTTTGCACGCTATTACTTCAACTCGATTGTGATGACGGCAGGGATTGTGTTCGGCCAGGTGATTCTGTCCTCGCTGGCGGCCTACGCGTTCGCTCGGCTCAAGTTCCCTGGGCGCGAGGCGCTATTCCTTGTGTTCCTGGCGACGATGATGGTCCCGTTTCATGTTATCCTGATTCCTTCATACCTCATCATTAATCGGCTCGACTGGATCGATTCATATGCGGCGTTGATCGTGCCGCGCATGGTGAGCGCTTTCGGGATATTTCTGCTGCGGCAGTACTACCAGGGCATCCCGCGCGAGTTGGACGAAGCCGCGATGATCGACGGCGCGAGCCGGCTGGGCATCTGGTGGCGGATTATCCTGCCGCTCTCCGGTCCAGGGCTGGCCACGCTGGGCATTTTCGCCTTTCTGTTCGCCTGGAATGATTTTTTGTGGCCGCTGGTTGTGATCAATGATCCGAATATGCGGACCGTGCAGCTTGGGCTGGCGATGTTCCAGGGTCGTTACGGGACGCAGTGGACGCTGCTGATGGCCGGCACGATGACCGCGACCCTGCCTACGCTGCTCATTTTCCTGTTTGGGCAGCGGTGGTTCATTCAAAGCGTCGCCCAGTCGGGCGTGAAAGGCTAACGCGGGATGATCGAGCATTGGTCAGCGCCTGAGTGGGTACGGGACACGGTTTTTTACCAGATATTCCCCGATCGCTTTTTTAACGGCGATCCAGCGAATGACCCGCCCGGAACCGCTGCCTGGGATTGTGCGCCGTCACGCGACAATTTCCTCGGCGGCGACCTGGCCGGCATTCGTGCGAAGCTCGATTACCTGGAGCGGCTTGGCGCTGGCGCTCTGTACCTGACACCATTCTTCCGAGCGCGCACCAATCACCGCTACGATACATCTGACTATTTGCAGGTCGATCCAGCCGTTGGAACGCTGGACGATTTTCGGGCGCTGGTGGACGATGCGCACCGGCGGGACATCCGCCTGATTCTGGATGCCGTGTTCAATCACTGCGGCGATGGCTTCTGGGCATTCGAGGATGTCGTCAAGCGCGGCGCAGCCTCGCCCTATGCGGATTGGTTCAGCGTCGATTCGTACCCGATCACGGCTACGCCACCGTCTTACCAGACCTGCGGCGGCGCGGCCTTTTTGCCGAAACTCAATCATGACAATCCGGCCGTGCGCGAATATCTGCTGCAAGTGACGCGCGCCTGGCTCGAGCAGGGCGCCGATGGCTGGCGGCTCGACGTGCCCTGGAAAGTGCCGCTCGATTTCTGGCGCGCTTTCCGCGCGGAAGCGCTTCGCGCAAATTCCGACGCCTACCTTGTGGCGGAAGTGTGGCGTGGCACAGCGCCCTGGTTGCAGGGTGATACTGTGCATGGCGTAATGAACTATCGCCTGCGCGCCGCGATCCTCGACTTCTGCGCATGGGATCATATGGACGCCGAAGATTTCGACTACGAGCTGGCGCAGCTGCGCGACGAACACGGGGCGTCCGCGCCCTTCCACCTGACGCTGCTTGGCAGCCACGACACCGCCCGCATCCTGACGGTTTGCAGCGGCGACGTGGTACGCGCCCGGCTCGCGGCGATTTTCCAGTTCACGTATATTGGTGTCCCAATGATCTACTATGGGGATGAGATCGGGATGGCAAGCGAAAATGACCCCCTGTGCCGGGCGGGGATGATCTGGGACGAGCGCCGCTGGAACATGCGGCTGCACGACACCTACCGCCAGCTGATCGCGCTGCGCCGCACGCATCCCGCCTTGACGCAAGGCAGCTTCGAGACTCTGACCACTTTCAACGGCATTTATGCCTATCACCGCTGTCTGGATCAGGACAGTGTGGTGGTGCTTCTCAACCCTCGTGAGACGCGCCAAAACATGCGTATCCCGCTGGGGCATGCGACCGGGAAATCCACTGCCTGGGAAGATGCCTTAAGTGGAGAGCGCTTCCTCGTGCAGGATGGCACACTTGTCTGTGACAGCGTGCCGTCGCGAGCTGGCTACGTGTTGCTGCCTGTGAATAGTGCGTATGACTAAGATTACGATTTCTGAGATCGCTCGCCGTGCGGGCGTGTCAAAGACCGCGGTCTCGTTCGCTTTCAATTATCCTGAGCGCCTGTCAGAAGAAACGCTGCGCCGTATCCTGGCTGTGGCAGACGAGGTGGGCTACGCGCCTGATCCTGTCGCTAGCAATCTTAAGACCCGGCGTACCGGCTGCATCGGCGTCCTGGTTCCACAACCGATCCCAATCATGACGCGCAACCCATACCTGCTAACCTTCATCGAAGGCGTCGGCGAGGTGTGCCACGAGAGCGGGATGTCGTTGATGCTGGTTCCGCCGCTCAAAGGTAATCTGCGCCGCGCCATCGTGCGCGCTGCGGTGGACGGCTTCCTGACTTTGGGCCTGGAGACATTCCGGGGGACGATGGTCGTTCTCCAACAGCGGGGCGTGCCGTTCGTCATGGTCGACAGCGATCCCACGTCGGATATTCCTTGCGTCAACATTGACGACGAGGCCGGCGCGTACGCTGCCATGTCCTACGCGCTGCGGAAAGGGCACCGCAAGATCGCCATCTTTGGCATCCGTTCAGGTTACCACGGCGATTATCACAAGTACGCAGGCACGCTCCAGCGTCGCATCACAGGGTATGCGCGCGCCCTGGCGGAGCATGGATTGTCGCTGGAAGATCCGGCTATCCAATTGCATGAGTGCGAGTGTGACGCGGCTGGTGGTTACGGGGGATTTCACGCGCTGTGGCAGTCGCGGCAGCACCCGACAGCGATTGTCGCCATGGCGGACGTGATTGCGATCGGCGTGATGCAGGCCGCCCGCGAACTGGGGGCGCTTATCCCGGACCATTTATCACTGGTTGGCTACGACGACATTGAGGCCAGCCAGCTCACCTGTCCGGCCCTGACGACTATCCGCCAGCCCACCGTGGAAAAAGGGCGCGTCGCGGCGCAGCTCCTGCTGCAGCGCATCGAGGAACGGTCACTTGCAGCCGAGCACATCGTGCTGCCAGTCGAGCTGGTCGAACGGGCGTCTTTCAAAGCACTGGATGCGATACGATAACAACAGCAATACGCGTCAACTTCCTTGAATTTTGGCTTAGCCGTAATCTGTTCTTAACTAGTACCAGAAACGTTCTGCGCGCGGGGCCGGGGGTCGCCCGCGGACGCCAGCGCGTAGCGTGCGATGAGATGCTGGGCATGCGACCAGAGCAGGGGGCGGGCAATCGGCCCGCGCTGCGCTATCCAGGGCTGATAGTGTTCGGCAGCGAGCATCGGCGGTGTAACCTGCTCCGGAAGATCCCCGGCGTGGTCGGCCTGGCGCTCGGCCCAGGCGATCAGCGCCGCCGCGCGATCGGTCAGGCCGCGCTCGGCGTAGT
>JADLHR010000410.1 GCA_020848665.1 Anaerolineae bacterium | reverse complement strand
CCCATAAATGTCAGCCCGCCGATCGCCAGCGCCGCGTCGAACCAGAAGCGCTCCGGGAACAGGCGGATCAGCGTCGCGCGCGTGCTGAACAGCCACGAATCGCCCTCGAAGAACAACTTGTGAAAGCTGGTGAAGAAGAAGTCCCAGTTAGTGAGGGCGAGCACAATCGCGGTCAGCATCAGCAGAATGGTCAGCACGCCGCCTTCGAAGAAGCCTTGACGCAGCGCGCGCCGGGTTTCGTGCCGCCAGCCCAAGGCCAGCGCCGCCGCCAGCAGGAGCGCGCTCGCGGCCAGATGGACACCGAACGCCACCTGCGTGACCCTCTGCACATCGCGCATATGGCCCAGTTCCTTCTGGGTGAACAGGGGCGCGCCGCCGTGCTCCAGCGCGGCGAGATAGTCCATCGGCTCGTTGTCCAGCAGATAGCGCACGGTGTAGGGCGCATAGCGCAGCCGCTCGTCCGGCGTAAAACCGTAGCGGTCAGCAGGGAACCCTGGGCGTCCATATTCGAGCCGGATGAACGCCTCGCTCATAACCAGCCGCACGGCGGTCAGCACCAGGAACGGCGGTAGCGCCAACACGATAACCGTGCGGCAGACGGTCGCAAGCCAGCCTGGCAACCGGACCGCGCCGCGTGTGGCGCCTGGCGAGCTTTCACCCGGAATGGAATCGTCTGTCACTCTGCCAGCCTCACTGGGTGAACTCGTTCAGCCCGCCGCCGAGCAGGAACTCGATCACCATGCTGTCCACAATCGACTCGACCGGCGCGTGATCGTCGGTGAGGATCGGGTTACCGGCGACAGTGGGACGGATTGCCCCGACCGCGTCCGCCAACGCTTCGCGCAGAATCGGGTGTGCGTCTGACGGCAGGGCGGCGAGGTTCGCGGCCAGGTTTTCCGACGCGGTCGGCTGGACGGTAGCGACCAGGATCGTGTTGTACGAGTTTGGCACGTCAAGCGTGTGCACGCTGGGGAATACCTGGTAGAGCGTCCCTGTCAGCGCCTCGATCAGGCGGCGGTCAGCGCTGGTACGTCCTACGTTCATGATCAGCACGCCATCCTCGTCCAGCCGCGCGCGCGCTTCCTCGAAGAACTCGACCGTCGTCAGGTGCCAGGGGACGTACGGCACGCGGTAGGCATCGATTCCGATCATGGTGTAGGTGTGGTCCAGCCGGTTAAGCGCGAAACGGCCATCTTCCGCAATTATGTGTAAGCCGGGCTGCGTCATGCCCATCGTGCGCCGGCCGGCTTCAATGATTCCTGGATCGATCTCGATGCCATCCATTGGCAGGCCAGGATAGACCGCTTCGTGCTGGCGCGCGATCGTGCCGGCAGCCAGCCCGATAATCGCGATTCGCTCCATGCGGTCGGGCGCATAGGGCGGCGCGTTAAAATATGGCCCCGCCAGGAAGAAGCCCCACGTCCGCCGGTAGTAAAGTTGGTCGGGGTGCCACTGCGAATGCACGCCCTGGCCCTCGTTGAGCAGCAGATAGCGGTAGCCGTTGCCGTCCTCAACCACCTGGATCAGGTTGTAGGCGGATTCGTCCTCAAACAGCAGCGTCATGCCTTCCGGGGCAGGGCGGATCGGCGGGCGCAGCGCCACAATCGCGCCCGCGATCAGCACCAGCGGCATCCAGGCTAGCCTGAGCGCAGCGCGGCGATCGTGCAGCGCCAGGCCGGTCAGTCCGACGACGAGCAGCGCCCCGGCGAAGAACAGGAAGGTACGCGCCGTTCCAAGCTGCGGAATCAGCAGCAGGACCGGCGAGAAGGTGCCGATGATCGAGCCGAGCGTCGAGATCGCGTACATCCGCCCGCTGACGCCACCCGCCTTTTGCACGTCGGAGAGCGCCAGCCGAATCGAGAACGGCGAGACGCAGCCGAGCAGCGTGATCGGCGCCGAGAACAGCACCAGCACGCTGACGAATGAGCCAACTGTCAGCGCCGCGTCGAAGTCCTGCACGGCGCGGGCGGCGGCGGTCAGAATCGGGTGCGCCACGAGCGGGACCGACCCGCTCAGAAAAGCCGCCCACGCGATCAGTTGGTAGAACGTCGTGTAGTGAGGGGATCGGTCCGCCCAGCGCCCGCCGACAAAATAGCCGATCGTCAGATAGATCAGGATCAGCCCGATGATGTTGGCCCAGACGATATTCGAGCTGCCGTAGATGCTGCCGAGCAGGCGCGACGCCGCGAACTCGACGCCAAGCGTGGTCATTCCGGCGGCGAACACAGCCAGATAGAGAAAGCGATGCTGCGTCTGGGCAGAAGGTAGAGGCTGGCTCACGGGCACGGTCCTGGCGGCAGGGAACAGGCATCGGGTGTCATCAGCACGTCACCCATCACACGATGCGCGCTTTGAAGCCGGTGCGATAGCTCAGCGCGGCGGTCAGATCGTCGTCCTGGCGAATTATGTAGACTGTCGCGCCGGTATTTTCGATCAGCTCACTCAAATGGTGCGCCGAGCGCCTTGGCGCGCCGAAGCTGATCGGGTCGATCAGGACCGGGATGACGCGAATGCCGCGCCGCTGAAGCGTATCGACCTCTGCGATCCAATCGTCAGCCTGCGTCGCGCTGATCAGCACCAACGTCGTGCCGCGCGCCAGATGTCCCGATTCGAGCGAAAGCAGCTGATTCAGCGTAAGGTTGCTGGCGCTGCGCGCTACCGCCAGAATCTCGAGGATGCGCGTAAGCTGGCGCGGTCCGCGATCGGGCTGAACGATTTCGCGGTGCGGCACGTAGGTCACGAAGCCCAGCGCGCGCCCCTTTTCGACGAAGTAAGCCGTCAGCGAGGCTGCGATCGTCACCCCGTATTCTTCGGTTGAAGGCGGCAGGTTGGGCGGCGGCGCGAAGATTGCCGCGCCATTCGCGCGCGCTTCTGGGCGCTCGACCAGCGACTCGCGTGACAGATCGAGGATGATCCACACATCGGCCAGCGGGTCCAGCTCAAATTCCTTAACCAGCAGCCGGTCCTTGCGCGCTGTGCTGCGCCAGTGGATGCGGTTGAAGCTGTCGCCCGGCTCGTAATCGCGCACGCCTGCCGCGTTGGTAGTGATAAAATGCGCGCGGCGGCGCACTGCCTCGCCGCCCGACAGCGTACCGACCGGCGTTGCGAAGCGGTGCACTGGTACGGTTGGCGGGTAGACGATGATACTGGACACCGCCGCGATTTTGCGCGGGAACTGGAACAGCCCGAACGGGTCACCGCTGAGGACTGTGATCGGGCCGAGCGTATACTGCCCACGCCGTGTGCAGAGCGTCCGCACGTCCCAGCGGTAATGCTGGCGCGGCAGCAGCGCCGGGACGACGTGACTGGCGTTATGGTTGGGCAGGTCGGAATGATCGCGGACTTCGAGCCACAGCTTGGGCAGGATGCTCGTATTGTGCACAGCGAATGATTCTTCGAGCGTCCGCCCGACCTGCGCCCGGCGCGCCTGCGTGTAGCGCCCGAGGCGCATGAAGTTGACCGCCGTCCACGACCACAGAAACGACCCGACCAGCAGCGCGACAAGCGCATACGACAGGTGGAAGAAGAACGCTCGCTCCGTCAGCGCGCCCGCCACCAGGAAAACGATCAGCAGGGCGTAAAACGCGTTGCGCCGGTTCGCCATGAAGCCTCGCCAGCCGCCGCTCTAGAAGCGTGCGCCGACTGTTGCGCCGGGCACCGGCACAGTGTTCAGGATATTGTGAATGATGCTGGTAGCTGAGATGTCCTTGATGCGGGCGTTCGGGCCGACGATAATGCGGTG
>JADLHR010000409.1 GCA_020848665.1 Anaerolineae bacterium | reverse complement strand
TCAAAGGCGTGGTTGGCCGCTTCGGGGCGGTCGTTGAACCCGACCGTATGGCAGCTGATACAGTCCGGCCCATAGTGCTCGCCCACCTCGCCGTCGATCCCGCGCGAAAAGAAGGTGGCGTGACCGGTCGCCAGCCAGGCGTCGGTCTGCTCAGTATGACAGAATGCGCACTGGGTCACGTCCGGGTCGCCACCGGCCATCACGCCCACGCCGACATAGGTCGTGGCGTAGATGGTCCAGGTCGTCGTGCCGCTGTTTCCGGCAGCATCGGTCGCAGTCAGGCTCAGCGCGTACTGGCCTTCGACGTCGGCCAGAAAGAGCGCAACTGTCCCCTGGATCAGCTCCGCCGCCGAGCCTTCGGGAGCTTGCAGGCTCCACTCAAAGGAGAAGCCCGCAACCGCTGGCTCTGGCTGGACGAAATCCGCAGCGGTCGCAACGTGCATGTTGGGTGTGATGCCATATGGCAGGATGAACGCCTGCACCGGCTGGGCGGCACCGTCCTCGCCCGCCGGAACAGCGTAGGCCTCCGCCGCGACGTAGGTTCCCACGCCGACAGTGTTGGTCGCGGTCGTGATAATGGGAACCTGGGTGTCTTCGCCCTCGCCCTGTCCGCTGACTGACATGACACCAGCGGCGAGCAGAAGCAGGAGCAGCCCGAACATTAACAACAGCTTACGCAGCATACTTTCCTCCCCTTTACAAAACCGTTCTGCATCTGACAAAGCGCTTCAAACTATGAAAAAAGGAGAGTGCACCCACGATCGGTGCAGTCTCCTTTTTCCAACCAGGTACTATGCGGCCATCCCCATCGGAGGGCCGCGACGCCGGAGCGCCCAGACCAGGCGCGCCGGGCGGGCTTCCGCCGCTTCTTCGCGGCGGCGGGTAATAGGCAGCGCGGGAGAAATCCCGAACAGGCTGGCGGCAAGAGCCGCGACCAGCAGCGGCGCAGAGAGCGCCGGCACGCGTGCAGCCGCCTCCGAGCGCGGCGACTCCTCAGCGCCGCGCAGGCGCACCGGGTTGGCCTGCTGTTCCAGCGCCAGCGTGAGCGCCGACGCCACGTCGAGTGCGCGCAGCGCCTGACCCGCCGCGGCGGGGTCATTCACCGCGCCCAGCGCCCCGGTTGCTGCGACGAACTGGTCAACGGCAGCGGAATACATGCCCAGGTCCCGCACATCGACTGCGAGTAAGCGCGCGCCGACCGTCAGCCACCTGGCGCTCACATGCGCGTTTTCAATTTTCGTGTTAGGCTGGGCAGAATTTATTGGGGCGACTTCAGCGATTGTAACGGCTGCCGGCTCTACCGAGGCGTGCGTCAGGCGAGTGTCGAGAATTACTTTGGACGCACCGGCCACGGCGCTATGACAGGTCAGGCAGGGGGCGGAATTGGCGAGCGCTTCCTGCACACGCAGCCGCTGATCGCTCGGCCCTGACAACCCGGTGGATTCGCTCTTAACGAGCATCACCGCCGCCAGCAGGAGCAGCAGACAACCGGCCCACAGCGCCAATTGATACGCACGATAACGCATACTTGATCTCGCCCGATACGGCGTCGGGATTTCCTTAGTCTCGGTTATTTTGGTTATTTCGGTTATTAGCAGTTGTCGCTGAAATTAACTGCGCCTGGGCCGCCTAGTGACTTCCGCCCTGGTGACATCCGTCACTTTTCTATCGCTCGTTTCTTTATTATTATACTCAACGCACATTGTATCAATGGGCGTTGAAGCGAGTCATGAGGCTGGATTATATTCCGAAAGGACGACTTCAACAAATGAGACGGATCATTCTCGTGGTCGTCATCATGCTGGGCGTTGGATTCCTGTATGGTACCACGCCGAGTCGCGCGCAGGATGATGCAGAGCCGGAATTCATCGGCTCGCGCCTGTGCTTCGGGTGCCACCGGGACGTAGGACCGACCCATCTCGAATCACGTCACGCGCTGACTCTGTCCGCCGCAGCGGACGATGGCGCCATAGTTGGCGACTTCGCGCAGATTTCGGACGCGCTGGTCATCCAGCTTCCCGGCGAGAACGAGCCGCGCGCGCTGACGCCGGACGACATCGCCTACGCAGTCGGGACCGGGCGCAATGTTCAGCGGTACCTGTTCGCCGTCGAGAGCGAGGCGACCGAGAGTGAGGAATCGCCCGCTGAATATCTGGTGCTGCCGGTCGAATGGAACGTGCGCACCGGCCAGTGGCAGCCGTACACGCTGGCCGGCGGCGAGTGGCCGTCACCCGCCTATGACTGGGAAGATCAATGCGCCGCCTGCCACGCCACCGGCTTCTCGGTTGAGACCGGCGCCTGGCTGGAAGACGGCGTTCAATGCGAAACGTGTCACGGCCCCGGCAGCGATCATCTGGCAGTCGTGCGCTCACGCGGCGCAACGCCCGCAGAAATCAGCGCCAGCATCGTGCTCTCGCCAGATTCCGCGATCTGCGGCGCGTGCCACAGCCAGGGCGCGTCGGCGGACGGCCATCCCTACCCGGTGGATTACGTCGCCGGTGACAACCTGCTGGCCGATGGCGGATTCACGCTGTTTCCGCCCGGCGATGAGGCGCACTGGTGGCCGAGCGGCCACGCGCGGCAGAAGTACATGCAGTTCAATGAGTGGCTGAACTCAACCCACGCGACCTCGTTGGACGGCTTGCGTGCCAGCGAGCGGGCCGAGGATGCCTGCCTGGTTTGCCACAGCGTCGATTACGTCTGGGGGCGAGTGCCAGGCGGCGCTGAAGCCAGCGAAGACGGCGGAACGCTAGCGTCCGTAACGATCGCCAATGCAGCGCATGGCGTGGAATGTGTCAGTTGCCATGTCATTCACCCGGAGAGCGGCGCGCCAGCCGGGCTGGACTTTATGCTGTCCGCCGAGCCATACGCAATGTGCGTTGAGTGCCACCAGGACACCGATGTCACGGGCGTGATACATGCGCCCGTGAAAGAAATGTACGAGGGTGAGGCGCTGATCGAAGGGGTCGAAGGCGTCCCGTCAGCGCATTTTGTCGCGGCAGGCGGACCAACGTGCGTTACGTGCCACATGCCGCGCGTCCCGGTGGACGCTGGCACACGTGGCAGCCACGCCTTCCACCCGGTTATGCCGGGCGCGGCGCTGGATGTCGAGACGCTTCAGGACTCCTGTTCGATCTGCCATGCTGACCAGGTGGGGGCCGCCGGACTTCAGCAGCTGATCGACGATATTCAGGCGGATACCCAGGCGCGGCTCGAAACAGCGCGCGCCGCTATGACGGCCGAAGCAGCAGACTGGGTGGACGCCGCGCTGCGCTTCGTTGAGGGCGACGGCAGCCTGGGTGTGCACAACTACGTCTACACCGACAGGGTGCTCGACCGCGTAGAGCGTGAGCTGGGCTTGATTGACGGCGCGGGCAATCCGTGAGCGCGGACATGCGTGAAAACTGCCATGAATGCTGCCATACCGACACGACAAGGAATAGTGGCATGAGCCATCACCAACGCCATTCTCTGCTTGTTCTGCTGATCGCCGGTCTGGGCGCGGCGCTCATCGTGATCGGCGTCGTGCTCGCGCTGAGCCACGCCGTGCCAGTTGCGCAGGCGCAAGACAGCGGCGAGCCAGAGGCGCAAACCGGGGTCGATAACAGCTACTGCGCGATCTGCCACAGCCAGCCCGGTCGCGTGATGACGCTGGCCGATGGCAGCGTCCTGAACCTGTATGTACCGCCCGCGCTGGTCGCGGACTCGGCGCATGGCGCGAACAGCCGCAACCCGCTGGGCTGCATCGACTGTCATGGCGAAGACATCTTTCCGCACAACGCGCCCTCACCGGAAAGCGCCCGCGCCTACCGGATTGAAACGTCGCAACTGTGCGGCGACTGCCACAATACCCTGCTCGCAGACAGCGCTCACCTGGAAGCGATTGCGAGGGGCAACCTGGAGGCCGCGACGTGCGTCGACTGTCATGGCGCACACGATGTGCCGCGCACCGAAGATCAACCGACGCTCGTCGCCGCCGTGTGTGGTGACTGTCACACCGAGTCGTTCGCTGAGTGGGCGGAAAGCCCGCACGCCAATATGGGGTCGCTCGGCTGCGCGGTCTGCCACCTGCCGCATGGACAGCAGATGCGCATCAGCGATATCACGGCGCTGTGCGAGAACTGCCACCAGGCGCCGGACGACATCTATGTCCACGCCAAGCACCTCGACAGCGAGTATGACGTGACCTGCGCGAGCTGTCACATGGGGCTTGACCCTGGCGTCCAGTTAATCTCAGAGAGCCACGAGCCGACCGATCATCGCATGGTGGTCCAGACGCGCGCCTGCAACGTCTGCCACGAGGAGCTTGAGCAAAGCGGTGTATGGGCCAGGCTGGTCGGCGGCGACGAGAGCCTGACGATCGAGCGTGACTCGCTGCGCCAGCAAGTCGCCACGCTGGAGCAGGAATTAGCGCAGAGCGGCGGCTCCGGCGGCGGCGTAGACTACATTCAGCTCATTCAGGGGCTGATCGTTGGCCTGGGTGTTGGCGCGATTGTCGCCCTGATCCTGATCCCGAAACTGGGGCGTAATCACCAGGCTGTCGTCATCGAAGAAGAGGTGGTTGACCAAGAGCAACCTGATGAGCATGAACAACACGAACGGTAATGGAACAGAACAGCTTCTTTCCCGGCGGGAGTTTGTAACGCTGCTGGTCGGAGCGGGCGCATCGGTCGCGCTCGCCGCCCTGCTGGCCGATCCGCTCAATCCGCTGTTTCAGAAAGTCCTGGGCGGTGGGGTAGACCGTGAGCAGTACTCGGCCAGTCGCTCGGAACACCCGCGCTGGGGAATGGTCATCGACCTGAGCAAGTGCATCGGCTGCGAATACTGCGTCTATGCCTGCCAGGCGACCAATGATGTCACCGATAAGATGCGCTGGAACGTGCATATCGTGGACGAGACGCCGACCGGCAGCATCTTTCACATGACGCGGCCCTGCCTGCACTGCAACAACGCGCCGTGCGTGTCGGTCTGCCCGGTCAGCGCGACCTACAGCCGCGCCGATGGGTTGGTCGTGATGGACTACGACAAGTGCATCGGCTGCCGGTACTGCGAAGTCGCCTGCCCGTATGGCGCGCGGGCATTCAACTGGGAAGAGCGCAGCGCCGAGCCAAATCCGCGCGCGCCGGAATGGGGCACGCCAGAGGTGGCGCGCCGTCCGCGCGGCGTCGTCGAGAAATGCACCTTCTGCATCCACCGGCTCGATGCCGGGCTGGCTGCTGGCCTGACGCCCGGCGTGGACCCCGAGGCGACGCCAGCCTGCGTCAACATCTGCCCGGTCACGGCGCGCGTCTTCGGCGACCTGAATAATCCGGACAGCGAGATTTCCAGGATCATTGCTTCGACCGCGACCTTCCGGCTGCGTGAAGACCTGGGCACCGAGCCGAACGTCTACTACATCCCACCGGAGGGCCTGGCGATATGATTGATCGCGCGCTGGCGGCGGCTCGCCGCTCCCCTCAACTGACGGCCTGGTACCTGTTTCTGCTGACGCTGCTTGCCATCGGCGCAGTGTCGGGTGCGCAAGTGCTGCTTAAGGGCTTGCGCGTCACCAATCTGACCGATGACCTGCCCTGGGGCCTGTGGATCGTCGTAGACCTCTCGTCCATCGCGCTCGGCGCGGGAGCATTTACGCTCTCGGCTGCGGTGTACGTTTTCGGCCTGAAACACTATGCGTCCATCGCTCGTGCGGCGGTCTTCGTCGGCCTGCTGGGTTACACGTCCGCCATGCTGGCGCTGTTTGTGGACATTGGCCGCCCGGACCGCTTCTATCACCCGGTGCTGTACTGGAACCCGCATTCGGTGCTGTGGGAGATCACGATCGCGGTCATGTTCTACACGACTGTGCTGGCGCTGGAATTCACGCCGATCATCGTCGAGAGCACCCCGCTGAATAGTTACCGGCTGGCGCGGCGGCTGGGGCACGTGTTACACAACATCATGCCGGTCGTTGCGCTGATCGGTATGGGCATCTCGCTGGTCCATCAGTCGTCGCTGGGCGCGACGTACGGCATCCTGACCGCCCGGCCGGTCTGGTACTCGCCCAGCGCGCCCGTGCTGTTCATCCTGTCGGCCATCGCTGCCGGACCGGCGCTGACGCTGCTGGTGACGATTGTCTCCGGTGAGCTGATGCAGAAGCGGCTGGTCCCAGAAGACGTGATGCAGAGCGTCGCGCGGTTTGTCGGGTTCGCCAGCCTCGCGTACCTGTATCTCAAGCTGTGGAGCTGGCTGGCAGTCAGCTATTACAGCCACGTACCGGGCCACGCGAGCGGGATCGCGATCCTGAACGAGAATACACCGTATGACTTCACCTTTTGGTGGGGCGAGGTGCTGATGGGTGCGCTGGCGCCGGCGATCATCTTTCTCTGGCCGCGCCTGCGCCGCAACCGCTATCTGGTAATGGTCGGCGCGCTGATGGTGGTTGCCGGGCTGGTAGTCAACCGCTGGAACGTGACGCTGTCCGGCTTCGTCGTCCCGCTGGACTGGTCGCCCGGCGTGCTGGATGTTTTCCCAATCAATACCTACCAACCTTCGCTGATCGAGTGGGGCGTGGCTTTCGGCATTGTCGGCTATAGCTGGCTGGGCTGGACGCTCGGTGTGCGCTATCTGCGGCTCTATCCGAGCGCCGTGCGGCTGGTACG
>JADLHR010000408.1 GCA_020848665.1 Anaerolineae bacterium | reverse complement strand
GCTTCCAGGCCATCCCCCCATCCTTCCGACCTGCGGTCGGCTTTCCTTCCCCCAGAACGAGGGAAGGAAAAAAGCCGGATGGTCTCCCCTTCCCTCATTTTGGGGGCAAGGGGCCGGGGGATGGGGGACTTTACCCGACGCGCAAGTGCATAACACGCTCTAGAACGGCAGATCGTCTGCCTGCTGGTTGTTGTAGCCGCCGCCGTACTCGCCGCTCTCCTCGGTCCGGTCGCCCCGGCTGCCGAGGAACTGGACGTTCTGCGCCGTCAGGTCGAGCGATGCGCGCGCCTGCCCGTCCTGCCCGGTGAAGGCCGAGGCGTCGATCTCGCCCGTAACCATGATCTGCATCCCCTTGCGGACGTACTGGTTGCAGGTCTCGGCCAGCCCGCGCCACGCGCTCACGCGGAACCAGGTCGTCTTCTCGCGCTGCTCATTGGTGGTACGATCGGTCCAGCGCCGCGAAACGGCCACGCTGAAATCGCAGACCGCCACGCCGCTTTGCGTATAGCGCAGCTCCGGGTCACGCCCCACATTCCCGATGATGATTGTGTACTGATAGCCCGCCATGTGTGTTCTCCCAGCTTCAAGTGCGTGCACCGCACCATCGGACGCATATTGTCCGCTGCTGAATGGCCCGTCGATCCGGTCACGCAACGGTACTTACATTATACTCGAATCAGAACGTTTGTTCAAGTTTTAATCGCCTAACTTTCGTCCTGCCGCCCGGCCAATCGCTCGGCCAGCAGGCGCTGGATCGCCGCCGGATCGCCCTGGCCGCGCAGCGCGCGCATCGCCGCGCCCATCAGGAACCTGATCAGCTTTTCTTCGCCTGCGAGGTAGCGTTCCACCTCGGCGGGATTCTCGGCCAGCACCTGATCGACCGTCGCGCCAAGCATGTCTTCGTCGCGGACCTGCGCCAGCCCTTGCGCCTCGACCAGCGCCGCCGGATCGCCGCCCTGCTCGTAGAGCGTCACCAGCAGCTTCTTCGCCCCGCCATGATGGATCACGCCGTCCTGCACCAGCCGCACCAGCCCGGCCAGCGCCTGCGGCGCCAGCTTAATCGCGCCGATGTCGTCGCGCTCGCGCCCTTCGAGGTTCATCTGCCGGAAAACATCGCCGGTCAGGTAATTGGCGACCTGCTTGGGATCGCCGCCCGCGCTCAGCGCCGCCTCGTAATAGTCCGCTACGGCGCGATCAGCCACCAGCAGCGCGGCGTCGTAGCGGCTGAGGCCCAGGTCACGCATAAACCGCTCGCGCTTGGCGTCGGGAAGCTCCGGCAGCGCGGCGCGTTCGCGCTCGACCCACGCGGCGTCGATCTCGACCACCGGCAGGTCCGGCTCCGGGAAATAGCGGTAATCGTCGGCGCTCTCCTTAACGCGCTGCACGACCGTGACCTGGCGCGCCTCGTCCCAGCCGAGCGTCGCCTGCTGAACCTCGCCGCCTGCCTCGTAGACCGCGATCTGGCGCTCGATCTCGTAGGCCGTCGCGCGCGCCAGGCTGCGGATGCTGTTCAGGTTCTTGACCTCGGTCCGCGTGCGCAGCTCGCTGGACCCGGCCGGTCGCACGCTGATGTTCGGCTCGATCCGCAGCACGCCCTTGCTCATGTCGCCGCTGTTGACGCCGAGATATTGCAGGATGGCGCGCAGCTTGCGGGCGTAGGCTTCGGCTTCTTCGGCGGTGCGCAGGTCCGCCTCGGTCACGATCTCCAGCAGCGGCACACCCGCCCGGTTGAGGTCCACCAGGCTGTGATCGTCCACGTGCGTCAATTTGCCGGTGTCTTCTTCGAGGTGCGCCCGCCGGATACCGACGCGCCGGGTCGCGCCGCCCGGCAGGTCGATCTCCAGCCAGCCGTTGCTTGCCAGCGGGTAGGCGTACTGGCTGATCTGGTAGCCTTTGGGCAGGTCCGGGTAAAAATAGCTCTTGCGCGCGAACTGGTTAAAAGCCGGGATCGTGCAGTTCAGCGCCAGCCCGACGCGCAGCCCGAACTCGACCGCCCGCCGGTTGAGGACCGGCAGCGCGCCTGGCAGCCCCAGGCACACCGGGCAGACGGCAGTGTTCGGCTCGGCGGCGGTGCTGTCCACTACCGGGCACGCGCAGAACATCTTCGAGGCGGTCATCAGCTCGGCGTGGACTTCCAGCCCGATGACGCCTTCATACAGCTTATCCGAAGCAGTCGAGAGGGTCGAGAGGGTCATGCGACTTCCGCCTGTGCCAGTGATCCGGGTGCGGTTCCGGTGGCAGAGAATAGCGCAGAGTGGGTCAAAGCTCAACGTGCGGACGGCTTACCGGCGCACCTCATCCCCGGCCTGCGCACGTGGGAGAAGGAACTCAGGGGTGAGATAAGATTGCCCGGTTGTCCCGTCTCCGCGCGCGGACTACAATTCAGGCACTGTCCGCTAAAAGGCGCGCTTATGCCTGACAATGACTCGAAGAACACGACGATGCGACGCTTCCGCCTGATGATCGCGCTGGCGCTGGCCGCCGGGGCGCTCGTAGCCTGCCGCGAAACGCCGCCGCCCGCCGCGCCAACTCCTGATGACGCAGCGCTGTCCCTGTGGGACCCGGACCCCGGCGCGCTGGTCGTCCGGCTGGATTCGCACGGCGAGCATCTCAGCCCGGCCGTCCGGCTCAACACGCTGCCGCCCTGCACCGTCTGGGGCGATGGCCGCGTGGTGTGGACCAGCCCCAACCCCGCGACCGGTGAGGACCTGCTCGAAGCGCGGGTGGACGAAGCGGCGCTGCGCGGCTTTGTCGACAGTATCCTTGCGCGCGGCTTCGCCACCTGGGAAGACGACGCCGTTTCGCCTGCCGAGGAGAACCCGGTCGTCGAGACGATTACACTCGCCATTTATGGAGACACGCGCATCGTGCGCCGCGCAGCCGGCTGGCCGGACAGCAGCTACAGCCGCATCCTCGACGCGTGCCGCCATCTGAGCGACGCGCCGGTGCTGGTAATGCCGTCCGCCGGATGGGTCAGCGCCTACCCGATTACAACCGACTCCGCGCTTCCGAGCTGGACGTGGCCGCCCGGCGCGCCGTTCACCCTGCGCGAGCTGGCGGCGAGCGGTCAGGCGCGCTGGCTGGAAGGCGATCTGGCGACGGCGATCTGGCGCAGCGCGCGCGAAGCCGGCGGCGCGATGCAGGTCCTGGAGCGTGGCGGGCAGGGCTACGCGCTGGCGATTGTCGCGCCGGGCTACTCACGTGACGGCCCTGTCTCGACCGGCGAGTAAGCGGCGCTGAACAGTCCCCGCACGAAGTGATCTCCGGCAGGGACGGCGCTGTATTTTTGTATTGGTGGCGCGCCGCCAGCGGCATACAATTAGGATCAATCCGGCCCGGCGGCGGGCCAGGGCAATCGCGCGCTTTCGCCTGCGGCAGTCTCCAGAATACTGAAGGATTTAACCTATGTTGCGTTCCGTTTTTTTGTATCTCTCGGCGGCGGACTGGGCCAGGAAATGGATTGTGCGGATCGGGCTGACGCGCCGCGCCGTCGAGCGCTTCGTCGCCGGTGACACGCTGGCCGACGGGCTGGAAGCCGCGCGCCGCCTTAACCAGCACGGGATGGGCGTCTCGCTCGACCACCTCGGCGAGAGCGTGTCCGACAAGGCCGGAGCGGAGCAGGCTGTGCAGGCGTATCTGGAACTGCTGGACGCGATTCGCGCCAGCGGCGTCCGCGCTACAGTGTCGCTCAAGCTGACGCAGCTTGGGCTGGACCTCGACGAGGCACTGTGCGTGGCAAACCTGCGGCGCATCCTCGACTGCGCGCGCGAGACCGGCGGGCACGTCACAATCGATATGGAAAGCACTGCGCATACTGACGCAACGCTGCGCGTCTTCCACGTCGTGCGCACCAGCTATGAGAACGTCGGGATCGTCATCCAGGCGTATCTCTACCGCAGCGAGGCCGATCTGCGCGCCCTGGCGGCGGAAGGCGCCTTCGTGCGGCTGTGCAAGGGCGCCTATAAGGAGCCGCCGGAGCACGCCTTCCCGGACAAGTCCGACGTAGACGCGAATTACGTCCACCTGATGAAGCAGTATCTCGGCGACGAGGCGCGCGCCAACGGCGCCTATCTCGCCATCGCCACACACGATGAAACGATGATCGCGGCGGCGCGGGCCTTCATCGAGGAACACGATATCCCCTATGACGCTTTCGAGTTCCAGATGTTGTACGGCATCCGCACCCGGCTGCAAGAGCAACTGCGGGACGACGGCTTTCAGGTCGTGGTGTATGTGCCCTATGGCACCCAGTGGTATCCCTACTTCATGCGCCGCCTGGCCGAGCGCCCGGCGAACGTGTGGTTCATTCTTAGCAATTTCTTTCGCCGCTGATTCTTTCGCCGCTGAGCGGCGGCGAGCGCGCCGCCCCGTCCCGGCCCTGTCCTGATGGAGTTCTAGAAACGGAAACGGACCGCGATTATGACGAGCAACTACCCGGTCACGTGGATCGCCAATGAGCGCGCGCACGGCATGGGCCGCAGCCCGGCCGTCGAGGCGCTGTTTCCAGCGGGCACGGCGCGCCTGACGCGCAGCTTCCACCGCCAGATCCCCGGCTATCGTCTCAGTCCGCTCAAGGGCTTGCCGAATCTGGCGCAGATGCTCGGCCTGGGCGGGCTGTGGGTCAAGGACGAATCTGCCCGGCTCGCGCTCAGCTCGTTCAAGGTGCTCGGCGGATCGTATGCGATCTACCGCACGCTGAAGACGATGCTCGGCCTGGATCACCTCGAAATCCCGTTCAGCGAACTGACCTCGCCGGAGTTCAAGGCGAAGCTTGGCGATATCACCTTCGCCAGCGCGACCGACGGCAATCACGGGCGCGGCGTGGCGTGGTCGGCCAACGCGATGGGCTTCCGCGCGGTGATCTACGTCCACAAGCACACCAGCCAGGCGCGCATCAAAGCAATCGAGGGCAACGGGGCAAAGGTTGTCGTCGTCGATGGCACCTATGACGACGCTGTGCGCCAGATCAACGACGACGCGCAGAAAAACGGCTGGCAGGTGATCTCGGACACCGCGTGGGAAGGCTACGAAGATATTCCGCGCTGGGTGATGCAGGGCTACACCACGATGTTCTCCGAGGCGCAGGAACAGCTATCCGCGCAGGGCATCGTCAAGCCGACGCACCTGTTCATGCAGGCCGGGGTCGGCGCGCTGGCCGCGTCTGGCATCGGCTTCTACAACGGGCTGTTCGGCAGCAATGACCCTGCCGCCGTCGTGGTCGAGCCGGAGCTGGCCGCCTGCCTGTTCGCCTCGATCGAGGCCGCCGACGGCCAGCCGCACACCTTCCCCGGCGATCTCAACACGATCATGGCCGGGCTGGCGTGCGGCGAGCCTAGCCCGCTGGCGTGGGATATTCTGCGCGACTGCACCGACGTGTTCCTCAAGTGTCCGGATTACGTCGCGGCCAAGGGGATGCGCGTCTACGGCATGCCGTTGCGCGGCGATCCGTTCATCGTTTCCGGCGAATCGGGCGCGGTGACGCTTGGCGCGCTGATGTTCATCATGGAGCGGCCTGAGCTGGCCGATCTACGCGCGCAGCTTGGGCTTGACGAGAACTCGCAGGTGCTGCTGGTCAACTCCGAGGGCAACACCGATCCCAACCACTTCCGCCGCATCGTGTGGGACGGCGCGACGCCGGTTCCGAGAGAGTACCGCGAAACCTACTGACCGGGGCGTGTCATGCCCTTGCGCCAGACAAATCCCCCATCCCCCGGCCCCTTGCCCCCAAAATGAGGGAAGGGGAGCGCATCCAGTTCTTTTCCTTCCCTCGTGCTGGGGGAAGGAACCGAGCGAAGCTCGGAAGGATGGGGGGGGGGTGAGGTGAACCAGCGGGTTCGACGCGATGACCTCAGTTTCAGGCAGCAGGCCGAGCCGCGCCGAAAACGCGCTATAATGACCGCAACGCCAGCGGAAAGGGGAAAAGGGGTGGGGTTCGCCTCTGGCTAACCGCGAATCGCTAACCGCTAACCGCTTCTATCCACACTGAGGGCAGGACAGCGTGCCGTTTCAGATCGAAAGTGAACATTTCGGCGGCCAGGTGAAAGTCATCGTGCCGCAGGTTTTCCCCGATCAGCGCGGCTGGTTCATCGAAGCCTACCGCCGCGACAGCTTCGCCGCGCTCGGCATCCCGGACGAGTTCGTCCAGCATAACCAGTCGTGCTCGGTGCGCGGCGTCATTCGCGGCCTGCATTTTCAGT
>JADLHR010000407.1 GCA_020848665.1 Anaerolineae bacterium | reverse complement strand
GTGTGAAACAGAGGCCGGAGTCCTGCATCAAACTGGCACGCGGCGCGAGCCGGACGTGACTGTGAGCAATTGCGCGCTGAAAATTGAACCCGCGATGGAGCAAGAGAACGGCGATGGCTGACAAATATGTTCCGCAGGAGATCGAACCACGCTGGAGCGCGCAGTGGGAGCGCGCCGGGGCGAACCGCTCGGTCGTAGACCCGAAGCGGCCCAAACACTACGCGCTGACTATGCTGCCCTACCCCAGCGGCGATCTGCATATCGGTCACTGGTACGCGATGACGCCCTCGGACGCCCGCGCACGCTGGATGCGGATGCGCGGCTTTAACGTGCTGTTCCCGATGGGGTTTGACGCGTTCGGGCTGCCCGCCGAAAACGCGGCGATCCAGCGCGGCATCCACCCGAAGGTCTGGACCTATCGCAACATCGACAACATGCGCCGCCAACTGCGCACGATGGGCGCCATGTTCGACTGGGAGCGCGAAGCCGTCAGCAGCGACCCCGAATACTATCGCTGGTCGCAGTGGTTCTTCTTGCAGTTCTATCAGCACGATCTGGCCTATCGCCAGAAGGCGGCGGTCGATTTCTGCCCGAACTGCAATACCACGCTGGCCCGCGAGCAGGTTTGGGGAGAAGACCGGCACTGCGAGCGGTGCGGCACGCCGGTCATCAAGAAAGAGCTGGAGCAGTGGTTCTTCCGCACGACGCGCTACGCCGACGCGCTGCTGGATCACGCCACAATCGACTGGCCGGAGCGCGTCGAGACGATGCAGAAGAACTGGATCGGACGCAGCGAAGGCGCGCACGTCACCTTCATGACCGAGCAGGGTGACCCGATCCGCGTCTTCACCACCCGCCCCGACACGCTGTGGGGCGCGACATTCATGGTGCTGGCGCCGGAGCACCCGCTGGTCGAAAAAATCACCACAGAGCCGCAGCGCGCCGAGGTCGAGACGTATATCGAAGCCGCCGCGCACAAGACCGAGATCGACCGCACTGCCGAGGGTAAAGCCAAAACCGGCGTGTTCACCGGCGGCTATGCGATCAACCCGGTCAACGACGAGCGCATCCCCATCTGGGTCGCCGACTATGTGCTGATCAGCTACGGCAGCGGTGCGATCATGGCGGTCCCGGCGCACGACCAGCGTGACTTTGAGTTCGCCCGCCAGTACGGTCTGCCGATCCGGATCGTGATCCAGCCCGACGGCGTAAACGATCTGAACCCCGACCGGATGACCGAGGCGTGGCCGGGCGAGGGTGTCATGGTTAACAGTGGCGCGTTCGACGGCACATCCGCGCGCGCTTCTGCCGACGGGACGAAGAACGAGGCGGTCGGCGTAGTCACGCGCTGGCTGGAGCAACAGGGCATCGGGCATGGCGCGGTCAACTATCGCCTGCGCGACTGGTTGATCAGCCGCCAGCGGTACTGGGGCGCGCCGATCCCGATTGTCTACTGCGCGGAATGCGGAACAGTACCCGTTCCCGAAGAAGACCTGCCGGTCCTGCTGCCCGAAGATGTCGATTTCAAGCCGACCGGTGAAAGTCCGTTGCGCTATGACGAGGAATTTCTGCACACAACCTGCCCGCAGTGCGGCGGTCCGGCCACGCGCGAAACCGATACAATGGACACCTTCATGTGTTCGTCGTGGTACCAGTACCGCTACCTGAGTCCGCGCTATAACCAGGGGCCGTTCGACCCGCAGGAGGGCGCGTACTGGCTGCCGGTAGACCAGTACACCGGCGGAATCGAGCACGCAACGATGCACCTGATGTACACGCGTTTCTTCACCAAGGCGATGCGTGACTGCGGCATCTTCGCGCCAACCGAAGCCGCTGCCCGCGCGCTGGGGCGCGATACGGCGCACCTGTTCGACGAGCCGATGCTGGCGCTGTTCAACCAGGGCATGATCCTGGGCGAGCCACGCGACGGCGACCTGATCATCGCAGCCGGATCATTCGAAGGCGGCAAGCTGAACGCGGTGCATATCGCGGTCGTGCCCAGCCTGGATGGCTTTCAGCCCGCGCCCGGCGTGGACACCGTCGCGGGCGAAGTGCTGTCGCGCAAGGAGCTGGTGCTGAATGTTCAGACGCCCGACGGTCGCTCGGTCGTGGTCGATACTGACGACAGCACGATCTTCGAGGTTCCGGGCGTCGGCGAGGGCGCGACCATCGAACACATCCGCTACCAGTTGGATGTCGAGAAGATGTCCAAGAGCAAGGGCAACGTGGTCGCACCCGATGAGCTGGTCGCCGCCTTCGGGGCGGACGCAGTGCGCGCTTACCTGATGTTCGCTTTCCGCTGGGAGCAAGGCGGCCCGTGGGACAGCCAGGGGATTCAAGGCGTCGTGCGCTGGCTGAACGACATCTGGGCGCTGGCGCAGGACAGCGCCGAGAACGAACCAGGCGACCCGGCTGCCGAGCGCGCGCTGCGCCGCAAGGTCCACCAGACGATCAAAGCAGTCGAGGATGGGCTGGAGCACTTCGCATTCAACACGGCAGTCGCGGCGCTGATGGCGCTGCGCAACACGCTGGAGGATGTCCGGCGGCAGGGCCGCGTCAGCCGCGCCGTGTGGGGCGAGGCGATCCGCGACCTGCTCTTGCTGATGGCGCCGTTCACGCCGTTCATCAGCGAGGAGTTGTGGCACCGCGCCGGGCGCGGTGGCAGCGTCCACGCCCAGCCCTGGCCGGTATATGATTCGACGATCGCCGCCGAGGATGAGATTACGCTGGTGGTTCAGGTTAACGGCAAGGTGCGTGACCGCATCCAGGTACCGGCGAGCATCGGCGAGGAAGACGCCAAGCGGCTGGCGCTGGCATCCGCCGCCGTGCAGCGTCACCTGGACGGTCAGTCGCCGCGCAAAGTGATCTACATCGGCGCGCGCGGCATGGTCAGCATCGTGGTGTAGCCCGCAAGCAGCTAAGAACAACTACAAGACAGCTATACGGCAGCTATACGGCAGCTATACGGCAACAATAGGCAGCGAAGAACGGGCCGCCCGCTCTCGCTGCTTATTGTGCTGTTGCTGGCTGTATTTTGCCGCTCTCTGCGGCGCTTTGCTGTTTTCAGCTCAAAACAAACGTTGCGCCGTCGCGGTAAATATCTTGCTGATCGACGTCGCAGTATACCGTGACGTCGCCGCGCCCACTGACCTGATAGGTGTCGTCGGGCGTCCATGTGACGTAGGTCAGATCGTCGATCCCGACGACCGTCACGCCGTCGGGCAGCCCGGCTAAAAGCCGCTCCGGTGAAAGGCGCATCTGCGCCAGCGCGTGATGAGGGATAATCGCGAGCTGCGGCGCCAGGCCGAGGCCCGGCTCCCACACGCCGCCCATCCAGACAACATGCCCCAGCGCCATCGCGCCCGCGCCGCTTGCCATGACGACCGCCTTGCGATCCAGCGCGCGCCGCAGCGCCGCCTCAGCCCGGGTACCCTGCAGACGCTCCACCATGTCGGGCGCGCTCCCGTCGAGCAGGACCAGCCCCTCGACTTTGTCGAGAATGTCCATCTCGCCAGCGGTGTTGGCGGCAAGCTGCGAGGTAAGCATTGTGTACTCGGCGAAAGTACCCAGGTTGTTAAAATAGCGCATCACGCGGTCGGCTTCGCGGCGCGTGCCGGACATATCCGCCGCTGGGATAATGACGACGCGAGGCCGTGCGTGCTCGCGGCGAATCAGCCCCAGCCAAGCGCTGTCCAGCGGACGCGCCGGCGTAGTGAACGCCTCGCCGCCGTTCAGAACCAGGTACCCTTTCATCGAATCGCCTTTCGGAAAAGAAGCGGTTAGCGATTGGCCGTTAGCTCTTAGCTGAAGGCTAACTACTAACCGCTAATCGTTGAATTGATGAATTGATGCTGATCCAAGGCCACCTATAAGCCGCGTTCTGTCCCGGCCAGAGCCGGGGGTGATCATCTCTCTCGAAGGCCGGTTACCCGACCCCTCTGGCGGCCTACCCGGAACTGATAGCGGGACGGGCAGCCCCTCGTTCCTGCTTGGCCTTGCTCCCGGTGGGGTTTGCCCAGCCGCCCGCGTCACCGCGTGCGCTGGTGCGCTCTTACCGCACCGTTTCACCCTCGCCCCCCGAATGAGGGGCAATATACTTCTCTGTGGCACTCTGCCGTCGGGTCACCCCGCCTGGCGATTCGCCAGCACCGTGCCCTGTGGAGCGCGGACTTTCCTCATCTCGCACGCGATAGTGCACGCGGCGAGACGCGATCACCCGGTCGCCTTGGATCGCCTGCATTATACCATGCCGCCCGGCGTCACTCCATTGGATCGGCGTTAGTGTGATCCAGGTGATCGAGATAGGCGCGCAGCGCGTGCCAGGGCGCGGGATTCCAGTAGCGTCGCGCCGCGCCAGAGGTCGAAGGCAGCACGAAGATCGCGGTCGGCCCCACGCGCTGCGCTTGCAGCCCATAGGCGAGACCAGCCCGACCCAGAAATTCCTGCGCGGCGCGCTTGCCTACGAACGCCACAACCTTCGGCGCGAACTGCTCGATCTTGGCGCGCACGCCCTCAGGGTCAAAGTCACCCGGCCCCAGGATGTCGTCGTTGCCGGCGCGTTCCGGCGCCATGTTCGTCAACCCGATCCCGTAGCGCGGCAGCGTGCGAAACTCGAACGGAGCCAGGCGGCGCGGCGTGAACCCTGCCTCGTGCAGAATATCCCAGAAACGATTGCCCGGCCCGGCGTAGGGCGCGCCGATTTCAGCGGAGCGGCGGCTGGCAGCAGTGCCAATAAACACGACCGCCAGCCCCGGCTCAAGCGTATCTGGCAGAATCGGCACCGTGTTACCTCATCGGCGCGATCACGTCAACGCCGCCCATGTACGGGCGCAGCGCGTTTGGAATCACCACGCTGCCATCGGCCTGCTGGTAGTTTTCCAGCACGGCGATGAACGGACGGATAATCGCCAGTCCGGAGCCGTTGAGCGTGTGCACAAAGCGCGGCCGGCTGCCGTCCACCGGGCGATACCGGATGTTGGCGCGACGCGCCTGGAAGTCGCGCGTATTGCTGCACGAGCTGACTTCCAGCCACTCGCCGCTGCCCGGCGCCCACATCTCAATGTCGAATTTCTTGCTGGCCGAAAAGCCCAGATCGCCGGTGACAATCTCAACGCGCCGATACGGAATCTCCAGCAGCGCGCAGATCGCCTCCGCCGCATCGACCAGCGTCATCAGCTCGTCGTTGCTTGTCTCCGGCGTGGTGAACTTGTACAGCTCGACCTTCTCGAACTGATGGACGCGCTTCAGGCCGCGCACATCGCGCCCGGCGCTCATTTTCTCGCGGCGGAAACACGGCGTATGTGCGACGTAGTACAGCGGCAGGTCAGACTCGTCGAAGGTTTCATCACGGTGCATGTTAGTCAGCGCGACCTCGGCGGTCGGCAGCATATACAGTTCCGACTCGGCGTCGAAATACACCACGTCGCGGAACTTAGGAAACTGCGCCGAGCCGATCATCGCCTCCTCGCGCACCAGGAACGGCGGGTAAATCTCGGTGTAGCCGCGCGCGGTCTGCACGTCGAGCATCCACATGCTGAGCGCGCGATACAGCCGCGCCCCCAGGCCGCGCAACAGGTAGAAGCGCGTGCCGGACAGCTTGACGCCGCGCTCGAAGTCGATAATGCCCAGCGCCGGGCCAAGCTCCCAGTGCGGCACTGGCTCGAAGTCGAACGCGCGCGGCGTGCCGTGAGCAGTGTGGACAATATTCTGCTCCTCACTGGTGCCGAC
>JADLHR010000406.1 GCA_020848665.1 Anaerolineae bacterium | reverse complement strand
CGCTTGGCATCCCGGCCAAGCATATCGCGGTGGTCGAGAATGGCACCATGATCGAATTGACGCCCGACACACTGACCATCGGCGAGCGCGTGCCCGGCGGTTATGTGTTTGTCGATGGCGCCGGAGTGGGCGATGTCGGGCCGATCGTCATGCGCGACCGTGAAATCCTGGGGCGGGACGGGTTCGTCGCAGCGCAGGTGCTGATCGACCGCAACACCGGCGAGCTGGCCGAGCGGCCGGAGTTCATTTCGCGCGGGTTTGTCTATCTGCGCGAGGCCGCCGATCTGGTCGAATCCGCCGAGCACGTCATCGAGGAGATCATCGCCACCAGCAATGACAGCGACCTGACGCGCGCGATTCAGGACGGGCTGTCACGGCTGTTCTACAATGAGACTAAGCGCCGCCCGATGACCTTCGCCTTTGTGCGGGAAGTCTGAGCCATTCGCGCGGCGCAGGTCCTCGAAAGGAGTTTAGCTTACCTCATCCCAAATCCGCTCTCCGCGCCGGATGTATAGACCGGAGCGAGGCCGGGGTGAGGTAGGCTTTCCGCCGCACTTGCCAGCATCCCCCCGCCTCTGCATAATAAGAGGGCCGGTGCGACTTTCAGTGTAACTCCCGGCGCGATCCGGCGCCATTTCGTGTGATGCTGGCTTTCTGAGGACCGATCGTGCGCTTACTTGCTGCAAGCTTCGTGGGTTTGATCCGCTCGCGGCGGCTCGCTGCGGCGTTGTTCACTCTGATTCTATCCGCGCTGGTGGCGGGCTGCGGGGCGGACGAGAGCGCAACAGGCGCTGCGAACCCGCCGGGCGACGTGGCCCAGGCGAACGCGGCGGCTGTTCCCGATAGCGATGCGCCCGCCGCGCAGCCCGCGCAGGCGCAGATCACGCCGACCAACATCTCGCCGGAGGGCGAGCCGATGGCTGCCTCGGTCAACGGTGTGCCGATCACCGTCGCGCAGTTAGCGCGCGAGCGCGAGCGCCGGATGATGGGGCTGACGATCGAGCCAGCGACGCTCGACGCCTTCAGCGCGATGGTGCTCGAAAGCCTGATCGATCAGCAGTTGATTGTCCAGGCCGCAGATCAGGGCGAGATCGTGGTGACTGATGCCGAGATCGACAACGAGCTGGCGATCCAGGCGGAACTGGCCGCCGCCAATAACACCACGCTGGAGCAGGTGCTGGCTGATCAGCTTTACACGCTCGACGAGTACCGCGCGGCGACGCGCGATATGCTGCTGTGGAACAAAGTCAGCCAGATGGTGACGGCCAACGTCTCGACCGCTGAGCGCCAGGTCCACTCGCGCCATATCCTGGTCAAGGACGAGGCGCTGGCGCGCGATCTGCTGGCGCAGATTCAGGCAGGCGCGCTCACGTTCGAGGATGCGGCCAAGCAATATTCGCTCGACGGCTCCAGCAGCTACAACGGCGGCGACCTCGACTGGGTGGGCCGGGGCGATCTGCTCCAGCCCGAAGTCGAAGCGGCGATCTTCGCGCTTCAGCCCGGCGAGATGGCCTCACAGCCAGTCCGCAGCAGTCTGGGCTATCACCTGATCCAGACGCTGCAAGTGGCCGAAGGCCGCGCGCTGGACCCCGCCGCGCTGGCGCAGCAGAAGGAGCAGGCGTTCCTGTACTGGCTGGATCAGCAGCGCGCTTCGGCGGACATCCGGCGCTACTAGGCGCTACCGAGCACGACCTGAGCCGCTGGCGCGCCGTAGGCGTCGCCCGAACAGGGGGAGGGCAGCTACCCGATGCGGGGTGCCAACATACTGTTTAACTTCGTGACGCTGGTGTTCGTGATCCTGACGCTGGGCGTGATCGCGTACGCGGTCGCGGTCGCGGGCGACATGGCCGAGCCGCCCTTCCTTGCGCCGCCGACGGACGTTCCGACGCCGACCCTGATCCCAGACCTGGGCACGCCGCTGCCGACGCCCTTCCTGCCGACCTTCACGCCGTCCACTACGCCGGAACCAACCGGCACGCCGGAGCCGACGCTGACCGGGGAGGCGACCGTCCAGCCGGCGGTCGAGCCGACCCGGACGCCCGCCCGGCTGCCGGAGGTGACGGCCACGCCGCAACCGCTCGCGCCGCTGCCGACCCAGCCGCCGCCCGAGGGCGGCGGTGACGGCCAGGCGGACGGCACCGAATCGGACGCAGTCGGGAGCGCAGCGCGAGCCGCGCTCCCTCACTTTACGCCCACCGCCGTCTCACCGGCTGTCGCGGCGGCGCGGGTCACTGCGCGTCCGAGCGCGACGCCGACGATCACGCTGACGCCCGGCCCGCGCCCGACCAGCACCGTCACGTCCACGCCGCAGGGACCGGCCCCGCCAACGCTCGCGCCGTATCCCTTCATTGTCCAGCCGGGCACGCCGCTGCTGCGCGAGAGCTTCGCGCAAGGGACAACTGGCTGCGCGTGGCAGGGCCTGGCCGGGACGGTCGTGGACCAGCGCGGGGAGGCCGTCGTCGGCGTCGAGGTGCGCGTTCGCGGCGACGCGAGCGGCGAGCGGGTCGTGCTCGCAGGCACCGGCACCGACTACGGCCCCTCCGGGTGGGAAGTGCGCCTGGGCGGCGGGCCAAGCGCCGAGCGCGTGACGGTCACGCTGTGGTCCGGCGACCGGCTGCTCTCGCCGACCGTAGAAGTCACGTTTCCGGCGGCGTGCGCGCAGAATCTCGCCCTGATTAACTTTATCCAGACACGGACATTTTGAGGGAGCGGTGGCGCGCTCGCCTGCGCGGGTGCGGCAGAAAGTAGTGTTGCATGGCGTCCAGACGCAATTCCCCGGTCTACGACCTGATCACGGTGGTCTTCGTGGTGCTGACTGTGGCCGCGCTCGGCGCGTTTGTGCTGATCCTGGCGGACCCGCAGACCGCGATCAACCCCTATCCACCGCCGACGATCGCGGCGCGGGTCGTGCTGCCGACGGCGACGCACACGCCGACCGCGACCGATACGCCGCTGCCGACCGGCACGCCGACCGCGACCGCCACCCCCACTGCCACGCCGACCGCGACCGAAACGCCGACGCCAACCGCGACCGCCACCCCGACGATCACGCCGACGCCGGTGCTGTCCGGCTCGCTGTCCGTGCTCCCGGCGGGCGATCTGGCCGTGACGTCGACAATCGCGCCGCTCGACGACGGCAGCGGCGGGGCGATTCCGGGCAGCGTCGGCGGGACGCGTCCGGCCGGGCTGCCGACACGCTCGCCCTTCCCGTTCGACCCGCGCGCGGTGCGCTACGAGGCGAATGACAACGCGCAGGGCTGCCAGTGGCGTAGCATCGCGGGGACGCTCACCACGCTCAGCGGCGATCCGGTGGTCGGGCTGGCAATCGCGATTGAGGGCGAGAGCTTCCGGCAGGTGGCCTTTTCCGGCTCGGCGGAACGGTGGGGCGCGGGCGGCTTCGAGTTCCAACTTGGGACGGCGCCGCGCGCTGACGTCTACGCGCTTCAGGTCGTCGGCCCGACCGGGGCGGCGATCTCGCCCGTCGTGCCGGTTGAAACCGCCAGCGCCTGCGACGCCAACATCGCGATCGTGGATTTCGTGCAAAATCACGCCTATTGAGAAGGTAGGAGGTAGCCCGTTAGCAGTTAGCGGCTGGCAAAAGTCGAAGAACGGCTAAAGCACAGAAATGCAGCGAAGGGCAGCCAAGAGCAACAAACAGCGCACCGGGCTGGTAGGGCGCGGAGCTTGGCTCCGCCCACTTTGCTCTTGCTCCGGCGCTGGCTAACCTCTCACTGCTCGAAGCTCGCCGTCGTAAGAGCGGCATCAGAACCGCCGCGCGGCACGCCCGTCACCGTTGACAAGCCCCGGTGAATCCGCTAAGATGCACCCGATCCTGCGGGATCGCGTGAACACATCGTCGCCTGATACGAGGCTGCGTTTCGCATGCTCGTCCAGCGGGTGATTGCTGGCAAGTTGCTCGGACTGGGTCCTGCGCGGCAGGGCGTCCGAACCGTGTCAGGGCCGGAAGGCAGCAGCACTAAGGATTTCACCCT
>JADLHR010000405.1 GCA_020848665.1 Anaerolineae bacterium | reverse complement strand
GGGGTGTGGGCGGTAATTGTCGGCAACAGCGCCGAGATGGGGCCGCAGTGGATGCGCCTGCGGGTCGGCAGCGAGGAGCACGGCTTCATCACGCGTGACTTTGAGCACGCGGGCGCGTTCATCGAGCGGCCGGAACTCGCGCCCATCACCGGCATGGAGGCGATGCCAACCATCGCCGCCGGGCTGCGGAACAGCGCCTATCAGGCGGATGGCCGGCTCTGGGGCGAGCTGACTGTTGCCGACCTCAGCACCGGCGAAACGTGGGCTGCGCCCGCGCCGAGTCCGGTCAGCCAGGTCCAGTGGGCGCCGTAGCTCGGAGCGCATAAGCCTGTGGACAGGCCGGTGCGGATGCGCCGCCTGCCCGTCCAGAGCTACAATTCGGTGGAACGAGGCGCGCGTCCAGCCAGGGGGATCGTCATGGCAGAGCGGATTCTGTTGATCGAAGATGAGCCGGGGATCGCGGACTTCATCAAGCGCGGCCTGATCTACGAGGGCTACCGCGTGGACGTGGCCTACGACGGCCAGCAGGGGCTGGAAATGGCGCGCGATACCCCGCCCGACTTCGTGATCCTCGACTGGATGCTGCCGGGCCTGGACGGGCTGGAAGTCTGCAAGCGCCTGCGCGCCGCCAGCGATGTCCCGATCCTGATGCTGACAGCTAAAGAGGACGTGCAAGACCGCGTGCAGGGTCTCGACGCCGGAGCCGATGATTATCTCGTCAAGCCGTTCGCCTTTGACGAGCTGGTGGCGCGCATCCGCGCCCTGTTCCGGCGCGCCGCCCCGGCCTCGCAGCCCGAAGTTTTGCGCTTCGCCGACCTGACGCTCGACACCGGGACGCACCGCGCTCAGCGCGGCGACCGGTTCATTGACCTGACCGCCAAAGAGTACGAGTTGTTAGAGCTGTTCATGCGCAACCCGCGCCGCGTGCTGACGCGCGAGCTGATCTTCGACCGCGTGTGGAGCTACGACTTCGGTGGCGAGAGCAACATCATCGAGGTGTACGTGCGCTATCTGCGCCAGAAAACCGAGGAGCATGGCGAGCCGCGCCTCGTCCATACCGTGCGCGGCGTGGGCTATGTCCTGCGCGAGGACTGACGCGGCGGCGCTCCTCGCCCGCTGTCCCGTTATTTCTCATCCGTTGCTCAGAATCCAGTGTTACACTTGAGCGATAACTGCGCGGCGCATCAGACCGCGCCAGCCGCCCGTTGATTGACCAGCGGAACTCTCGACGGCATGACGATCCGGACTCGCCTGACTTTTCTCTATTCCAGCCTGCTCGCCTGCGTGATTCTGGTGTTTATCGCGGCGACCTCCAGCGTGCTGAGCTGGACGCTGCGCGCCCAGGTCGATGAGACGCTGCGCGAGGTGATCGACAGCGAGCGCTATACTGCGCTGAACGACATCCGCTGGCCCACTTCCGGCGATTCGATGTCCACCAAAGCGCGCAGCACCCCCGGCCTGTTCGTCCAGATCTGGCACTACAACGAGAATGGGCAGCCGTTTCTGCATACCGTGTCGTACAGTCTGCTCGGCTACGGCTACAACGAGCCGCTGGACCCGATGGCGCTCAGCGAATCGCACGAGGTGCGCCGGGACGTAACAATCGGCGGCGATCACCGGCGCGTCATGTCCGCCCCGCTGGTGATCGACGGCAAGGTGCGTGGCTATATCCAGGCAGCGGCCTCGCTGCGCACGGTGGATGCTGCGATCGACCGCCTGTTGAAGATCATGCTCGTCGGCGGATCGATCACGCTGCTGATCTCGCTGCTGGTGGGCGACTATCTGGCGCGGCGCGCGCTGCGCCCGATCGACGCCATCGCCCAGACCGCCAAGCAGATCACGGCAGCGGACGATCTCAGCCGGCGCATCCCCTACGACGGCCCGCCCGACGAGCTGGGCCAGCTAACGCATATCTTCAACAACACGCTGGAACGGCTGGAGCGCCTGTTCAACGTGCAGCGCCGCTTCGTGGCGGATGTCTCGCACGAGATGCGCACGCCGCTGACGACGATCCAGGGCAACATCGACCTGATGCGCCGTATCGGGCCGGACGACCAGGCGATGGCCGCCATCGCTGGCGAGGCGCGCCGCATGTCGCGCCTCGTCGAGGACCTGCTGCTGCTCGCCAAGGCCGACGCCGGACGCCTGCCGCTGGAGCAGACGCACGTCGAGCTGGACACGCTGCTGATGGACGTGTTCCGTCAGGCGCAAATGCTCGCCGCTGAAGTCACCATTGCGCTCGGCCCGGTCGAGCCAGCGCGCGTGATGGGCGACACGGACCGGCTGCGCCAGCTTCTGCTCAACCTGGTGTCGAACGCGATCAAATACACGCCGCCGGGCGGCACCGTAACGTTAGGGCTGACGCGGGAGGACAGCGACGCCCGGCTGACTGTCAGCGACACCGGGATCGGCATCGCGCCTGACGATCAGGAACACATCTTCGACCGATTCTACCGGGTTGATAAGGCGCGCTCACGCGCGCAGGGCAGCACTGGGCTGGGCCTCTCGATCGCGCAGTGGATCGCCGAGGCGCATGGCGGTGAGATCAGCGTCAGCAGCACGATCGACGCGGGGTCGATTTTTACTGTGAGGCTGCCGCTCGCGCCGGATGCCAGTCCCCAGCCCGCCACTGCGCGGCCTTCGCTGCCGCATGGACGCGCCGTCCGCCTGCCCCGCACGCGCTAGAGGCTGTTATGCACTTTGTGGTTTGGCTTCCAGGCCATCCCCCCATCCTTCCGACCTGCGGTCGGCTTTCCTTCCCCCAGAACGAGGGAAGGAAAAAACCAGAGCGGTCTCCCCTTCCCTCATTTTGGGGGCAAGGGGCCGGGGGATGGGGGGC